>PWND01000133.1 GCA_003557965.1 Bacteroidales bacterium
ACAAATAACAAATAAATTCCAATTTTTCAAATACTAAATTCAAAACATTAAGATTGCTTTTATATTTCAAAGATGATGTTATTTTATAACCGTTTTGGATATTGAATTTTTAAAAATTGGCAATTATTTACTCACTTAATGCTTAATTTTATATGTGCTTCCCGAATAATCGGGATAAACTAAGTCTCGCTTCGCTCGGCAAAGTTTTGATTATTGTTTTTTGTTATTTGTAAATTTTAATTTAAAATTTCAGGTACTATTAAAGAACCTATTTTGCTGATGCCTTATAATTAAGATAATTTACTATTCCTGCACAGTTTATACACACAAAAGAATACTTTATTTTAAATTTAAAAGGCCAATGCGAAATTATAAAAAATACTCAAACAATGTACAATCTAAAATCAATTAAAAAATCCCTAAGCCCTTGTTTTGAGTATTGAATTGCAAAAATAATATTTTTTCTTAATTGTTATTTAATTAACAACTGCTTTTAAGTTTAAAAACATGGGTTTTTACTTAAAAACCATTTCATTTATTAATCATCTCAACTGTGATTCAACTCATTATACAAAAGCATTTTTAAATATGTTTAATTTTGTTAAAAAGTATTTTTTTTAGATTTGAAATTTTTCAATACAATACTTCTTTTATATATTAGTATTTTAAAATCAACTGCTAAACACAAAAAAAAAGAGAGTTTATGACTTTTTTAAAAGAATCAATTAAAAAGAATTTGTCGATTTTATTTATCAGTGTATTTGTAGTTGGAACTTTATTTGCATCATGCGATGGCCGTCCACCGGAAGAAAGGCCACCGGAAGATCCTTTACCAAGGGATGAACCGTTTGAGCCTGAAGAACCGGTTGAGCCGGTTGATCCTGAAGAACCAATTGATCAGGTTGACCCCGATGATCCAATTGAACCTTTTGATCCGGATGAGCCCGAAGAAACCCCGGAAGAAATTCCTCAAGATGAGTTTTAGAGTTTCAGCTTAAAAATTCAGTTATTAACAATTAAGCCTTGTAAGACTATCTCTTGCAAGGCTTAATTATTAAAATCCAACTATTTTTATAACTTTTAAAATACTACTTATGTGGTATTATCAATCATCATCATCATAATCCTCTCTGTCAACAGTAGACCATTGGTAATTATATAACCCATCTAGCAGTCGTTTCTTTTTTTCTTCAGCAGACAAGCTTTCATATTTTTCTTTTTCTTCAAGGTATTTTTTGCGCTTTTCATCTTCAATTGCCTGAATTTGCTGCATGTAGTTTTTTTCTATCCGGTTATGTAGAAAGTTTGCAGCGACGGTTGGAAACAGTTCTAGAAGCAACTCTTCTTTTTCATTTTGAGCTAATTTCACTGCGCCCAATTCATCAAGTACAGGATTTTCAGGTTTTTGATAATCTTCAGGATTGTAGGGAGTTTCTTCACGATGGCCTGTAATTTTTTTCCTGAATTCAGGATCAATCGGCAATGGTGTTTTACCGTATATTCCTTTAACAAGGTTTACAAACTGGGTTGACTTCGATGTATAAAAAGGTTTTCCATTATTTTCATCAATAACACAATTTACTGCCTGCACGCCAACTATCTGACTGGTTGGTGTTACCAGGGGCGGACAACCTGCATCAACCCGAACACTCGGAATTATCTCCAATACCCTGGGCAATAAATCCTCGAGCTTCATTTGCTTCAACTGAGCAAGCATGTTGCTATACATACCTCCCGGAATTTCAGCTTTTCTAACATTTTCGGCTGGTGGCGGAAAGTTAAAATATGCTTCTATTTTTTGTGTGGTTTCAAGCAAATCCCTTTCCTTATGTTGTTTTGCGTACTCAATAGCCTGCTCGAATAAATCATCAATTTCTTTTGGTAGTTTATCTTTCGTGATATCAAATTCGCGAGGGAAAATTCTATATGTATCAAAAGGCTCAAGTTCTTTGCGTATATCTTTTAAAACATTGTTTATTTTAACAACTGCTTCCAGGTTAACATTTGTTTTTACGCCAAGTTTATCGCAAAACAGTTGGATAATTTCAAAGGCCGGCGCAGCAGGTCCGCCTGCAAAATTCATTATCGAAGTGTCAACTATATCAGCTCCATTAATAATAGCTGTAAGCACAGAGGCCAATCCGTAACCGGGAGTTGAGTGAGTGTGAAAATTAACAGGGATATCTGTTTGCTGTTTTATCAGATCTATTATAATTCCACTCTTGACAGGTGGGATAAGGCCTGCCATATCTTTAATAGTAACAATATCAGCACCCAACTTTTCTAGCTCCATTGCCTTCCTAACGAAGTATTCAATCGTAAATACTTTCCCTGGTAAACGCTTGCCCTGCAGAAAAGCTCTTACCCTGTCTCTCTTTCTGAATTTGGGATCTACAGTATAACAAACCGTGCAATCAGCCAGGCCTCCGTTTTCTTTGACATACTTAATGGTGGATTTTATGTTATTAGTATCATTCAGGGCATCAAAGATACGCATGATATCAATGCCCGACTTAACTGCATTTCTGTTAAAACCTTCTATGACCCTGTCAGGATAAGGATTATAGCCAAATAGGTTTCTCCCTCTCGAAAGAGCGGTTAATTTCGAAGAATCACCAATACATTCTTTGATTTTTTCGAGCCGCAACCATGGGTCTTCGTCAAGGTAGCGCATTACCGAATCCGGTACGGCACCGCCCCACACCTCCATGGCATAAAAGTTTGCCTCTTTAAACAATGGCAGCACCCTGTCAACCTGATCCTGAGTCATTCGCGTTGCAAATAGTGATTGCTGCCCGTCTCGTAAAGTTATATCTCTGATTTTTATCGTTTTATTCATAAAAGTTTAGTAATTATTATTTTTCGAAATCATACAAAGTTAATAAATTTTTTTAAGTTGTTAATTAAATAACAAAACAATTTTTGAGAACATTCTAAACAACCGAGCGAAGCAATCTCGTGAACACTTATTAGATAATAAATTTGTGAACGATATTCGAAATTCAACCGAGCGCAGCGAGCTCGTGAACACC
>PWND01000072.1 GCA_003557965.1 Bacteroidales bacterium
CCGGCATACTCACCGGATGCTCCTGAGTTAGGCATAAATGACATAGCAGCAAAACCTGTTATTTCGCATAGATCTTTTTCAAGTTCCCTGATTAGCTCTAAATATCCTTCTGCCTGGTAATCAGGCACAAATGGGTGAATATTAGCAAATTCCGGCCAGCTTAAAGCAAACATTTCAGCAGCGGCATTAAGCTTCATTGTACACGAACCTAAAGGAATCATGGTACGATTCAGTGCAAGATCGCGATTTTCAAGCTTTTTCAAATATCTCATCATTTCAGTTTCAGAATGATAAGAATTAAATACTTGCTGTTTTAAAAACTCTGTTTTTCTCTTAAGATTTTCAGGCAAGCTAATAGCTTTATTGCATTTTTGACCATCACAATCAAATTTATTAAAGCTTTTTGCATTAGCTTTTGCAAATATTTCAACAATTTTATTGATATCTTTAATAGTACTAAGCTCATCCAGGCTAATTCCGATATGCTTTTCATCAATATACCTGAAATTCATGCTTTCAGCTTCAGCCATCTGGCGGAGATTATCTGCAAAAACATTTTGAGGAAGTTCAATTTGTAAAGTATCAAAGAAGTATTCGTTTAATTGCTTGTAGCCATATTTTTCAATTTTACGAGCCAAAACAGAAGTAAGGTTATTAATATGCTTTGCGATTTCTTTTAGTCCTTCAGGGCCGTGATATATGGCATACATTCCGGCCATTGAAGCCAGCAATGCCTGGGCAGTACAAATGTTAGAAGTAGCTCTTTCACGTTTAATATGCTGTTCTCTGGTTTGCAGTGCCATTCTAAGAGCATTATTTCCGTTTCTGTCAACAGAAACTCCAATAATCCTGCCCGGCACCTGCCTTTTAAACTCTTCTTTAGTTGCGAAGAAGCCTGCGTGAGGCCCTCCATAACCCATAGGGATCCCAAGTCTTTGAGAAGAGCCAACAGCCACATCAGCTCCCCATTCGCCAGGTGGCGAAAGTAATGTTAAGCTAAGCAGATCGGTAGCAACAATAACCTTAACATCAATATCATGCATTTTTTTCGTAAAATCAGAGTAGTCATTAATGCAGCCTCTGTCGTCGGGATACTGAATAATTGCACCAAAAAAAGTATCATCAACAGGGCACGTTTCATGGTTGCCAATAACCAGCTCTATTCCAAGAGGTGCAGCCCTATTGAGCAAAACTCCAATTGTTTGCGGAAACAGTTTTTCGGAAACAAAAAACTTAACTACTTCATTTTTGACAGCTTTTCTTGGCCTCGAGTTGAAAAGCATAATCATAGCTTCGGCTGCGGCAGTACCTTCATCAAGCAGCGACGCATTGGCTACTTCTAAACCTGTTAACTCTGAAATAACAGTTTGATAGTTTAATAAGGCTTCAAGCCTTCCTTGAGATATTTCAGCCTGGTATGGAGTATAAGCTGTGTACCAACCGGGATTTTCAAGCACATTTCGCTGAATAACTCCCGGCAGTATAGTATTATAATAGCCCATACCTATAAAACTTTTGTACAATCTGTTCTTTTTTGCAATACTTTTTAAATGGCAAAGTATTTCATATTCATTTAATCCTTCGGGAAGGTCAAGGCCTTTATCCAAACGTATAGATGATGGAATTGTATTGTCAATTAGCTCATTTACTGACTTTACGCCAATAGTCTTAAGCATTTTTTCTTCATCATCCTTGCGAATACCATTGTGGCGTAATAAAAAATTATTTGTTAGCATAATATGATAGTTTTATTTACATATAAATTTATTTACCAATATTTACAAGGCAAACGAATAATAGTACCGGGTTATTATTTATTATCCTGGGCAAACTTTCTCCCGGCTTCAAGTGCCTTTATATTTGTATTAACGATATCCTCACCTTTTTTCCCGAAAATAAACTTCACGGCATTTTTGAATTTTTCAAAGTCCATGTCAAGAAATGGTGAAGCAGCACCTAAAATAACCATATTAGCAGCTTTGGCTGTTCCTAAATCGGATGCAATAGTTTCAGCATCAATAGCAATATTTTTAGGTTGCTTTTTAATCTCATTTATTACTTTTTCTTCATCCGGATAGTTGGGAATATTTATAAAAGGTTTTGTATTAGCAATAATCCAACCATCGCTACTTAAAAATGGCAAATATCGTAATGATTCCATTGGTTCAACAGAAATAATCATATCAGCTTTACCATGAGCAATAAGGTCAGAATGTATTTCTTTGTCAGACAGTCTTAAGTGAGATTGCACATCACCTCCCCGCTGACTCATTCCATGCACTTCTGCTTGTTTCAGGTATAAACCTGATTCAACTGCTGCATAACCAATAACGGCAGCTATTGACAATATTCCTTGTCCCCCAACGCCTGCCAGAATTATATCTTTTTTCATCTGATTACTTTTTTGTTTTATTTTTAAATTTTTCTCTCATTCTTTTATTGAGTGTTTGAATACATTCTCTTCTTGGAATGATAACCGAAACACCTTTATAATCAAGTTCTTCTTTAAAAATTTGCAAGTTCTCCTCGTGGTTCTTTTTAAGAGGTTTTAGCACCCTGATATGATTTTCTTCAACACCAACACCACGGCAAATGTCTTCAATTTTATCCAGTGCTGCGGATGGTTGTCCGCCGGTCATTCCTGTGGTAGCATTATCAAGGATAACAACAGTAATGCTTGATTTATCGTTAACTGCATCAAGCAGTCCTGTAATTCCGGAGTGAGTGAATGTGCTGTCGCCAATAACAGCTACGGCCGGGAACATTCCGGCATCTGCTGCACCTTTTGCCATAGTAATTGACGCACCCATATCAACACAAGTGTTTATTGACTCGTAGGGCGGCAGTGCTGCAAGCGTATAGCATCCAATATCGGAGAACACCCTGCCTTTAGCCCACTTCTCCAGTGCTTCATTAAGTGCAACAAAGCTGTCAATATGCGGGCATCCTCTGCATAAAGATGGAGGCCTACCGGCAACAAGCTCAGGAATTGGTTTAATTTCAGGAACAGA
>PWND01000267.1 GCA_003557965.1 Bacteroidales bacterium
CCAGCCTGCTCGACTACACTATCAGCAATCTTCGACAAAGCCTATATATTGGTGCATTATTGGCCTTTTTGGTAATGTTCCTGTTTTTGCGCGACTTTAAATCCCCGTGGTTGATAATTATTTCGGTACCATCTGCACTGGTCGTTTCATTATTAGGATTCTACTTAATGGGAATATCAATAAATATAATATCCCTTTCAGGTTTAATCCTTTGCATCGGCCTAATGATAGATAACTCAATAATTGTTATTGACAATATTACACAGCATAGGGAAAGGGGTAAGTCTCTAAATGAAGCATGTATTGCAGGCACAAACGAAGTTTTTCGGCCATTATTAAGCTCGGTATTAACAACATGCTCGGTTTTTATCCCGCTAATATTTCTTGGAGGACTTACAGGCGCATTATTTTTCGACCAGGCCATGGCAGTAACTATTGGACTTCTGGTGTCTTTAGCAGTAGCGATGATTTTACTGCCTGTTTTTTATAAAGTTTTTTATCGCAACAGCACTCCGGGAAAAACATCAGTACTAAAAAAAATAAATCCTATAAATTACACACGGCTGTACTCAATTGGATTCAAACATGTTATGCGAAACCAACTATTAGCATGGATAGTTTCTATATTGCTACTTGGCGGTAGTATCTTTTTATTCTACTCTTTAAACAAGGAGCAACTCCCTGGCATAGCAAAACAAGAAACTGTTTTATGGATAGATTGGAATGAAAATATTCATCTCGATGAAAACAACGCAAGGATATTTTCCATTTTAGAAGAAATAAGCGATTTTGTTGAGCATAGCAGCATATATTCAGGGCGGCAACAATTTATGCTTAGCACTACACAAAAAACTCATGAGCAACAGGCATATATTTACATAAAATCGGGTTCTGAATATGAGCTAAACAAGCTGATTACACAAGTAAAATCCTATCTAAGAACAAACTATCCTTATGCTGCTTTTCATTTTACAGAGGCCGAAAACCTGTTTGATATGATATTTGCTGACAACCAAGACCCGTTTATTGTTAGATTAAGGCCGTTAAATGATTATGGCTACAACTCCGTTGATTTTTTGCAAAAAACTTTGACAAAATTAGCAGAAGCCCTTCCCGAGATAAGCATTGACCCAATACCTGTAAATAAATATATTGAACTTAGAATGAATGCAGAACTCATGGCTTTGCACCGGGTAGATGCTCATAATCTGCGAAGGACATTAAGCCGCTTATTCAGAGAAAATCAATTGTTTACGATTCGTCATAGTCAATATGTAACCCCGGTGCTATTAGGAAGTGAGGATAAAGCATTCAACCATATTTTGCAAGGTGGAACTGTAACAAACATAAATGATGTAAGCATTCCTATATCTGCACTTTTAACACACAACAAAGCATCTGATCTAAAATCAATAGTAGCCGGTGTAGAGGGAGAATATTATCCGGTTGCAATGAATATAAGCCGTAGTCAACTCCAACAATATATGGCTAATATAAGAACCATTTTGAGAGAAGACAATTATTATGAAGCAGGGTTTAGTGGAAGCATTTTCTCACAAATGGAACTAATGAGAGAGCTGTTAATAATTGGAACTATTGCAATTTTACTATTATTCTTTATCCTTGCAGCACAATTTGAATCGCTTCGCATGCCGTTTATTGTTTTACTTGAGGTTCCGATAGCGTTGTTTGGAGCATTGTTGATGCTAAAAATTTTTGGAGCATCAATAAATATAATGTCTGTAATTGGGATGATAGTAATGGCCGGAATTACCATAAATGACTCTATTCTGAAAATTGACACAATAAACAGGCTCAGAGCATCCGGAATGTCAATGATAAGAGCGCTCATAACAGCAGGCCATTACAGGTTAAAGCCAATACTAATGACAACAATAACATCAATATTAGCATTAACACCCTTTTTATTTATTAAAGGGCTGGGAGGTGATTTGCAGAAACCCTTGGCTCTGGCAGTTATGGGTGGACTAACATTAGGAACATTTGTGAGCTTATACTTTATTCCTGTGTGTTATTATTTGTTTTTTAGAAAGTATAAATAAAACAGTTTTTGTTTGTTTATGCATTTAAGCGATAAACAATGAGAGTATCTTCATTTTCAGTGCTTATTATATTCATTGCCATGATGATAATTGGGGTTGCTTTTATTCCAAAGCTAAGCCTTCAATTACAACCCTCGGCAACATTACCCGGAATGCGAATAAGCTTTCAGTGGCATGAAGCATCAGCAATAAACATAGAAAGAGAAATTACATCAAAAATTGAAGGTGCTATCAGTTCAATACCAGGTATAGAAAGCACAAGCTCTGTTTCAACTTATGGCAGAGGTTATATTGATGTGTCATTAAATAAAAATGTTAGTATTGAAAACATAAGGTTCGAAATTGCTTCAATAATCAGGAGGATTTATCACGAGTTACCAGTTGGAGCTTCATTTCCCGAAATATCTCTCAGAAGGGTTTCCGGCTCCCAAAGCCCTGTGCTTTCATATACTATTTTTGCCCCCTACCCTGCCCAAACCATTGAAAGTTATGTGCAAAACTCAATTGTACCGGCATTATCAAACATCAACGGCATTGAATATGTTTCCGTATATGGAGCAGAACCTTTTGAGTACCAAATAGTTTACAATTCGGAAAAGTTAGCAATTTATAACATTAGTGTTGACAGATTGACAAACTCAATACAAAGTTTTTTTTCTGAAAGTTTTTCGGGCAATGTATCTATCAACACAGATACAGAAGGCCAAACACAAAGGTTATCACTAGTTTTGAAAACAGAAAAAAGCGAAGACATTTGGAGCCAAATACCTATCGCAAATATTGACGGCAGAATTATTTTTCTTACAGATGTTGCAAGTATTCATTATAAGGAAAGGCTACCTCAAAGATATTTCAGGATAAACGGGCAAAAAACCATCAATTTTGTGATATATGCTTCCGAAGGTACAAACCAACTTGTGCTGGCACAAAA
>PWND01000300.1 GCA_003557965.1 Bacteroidales bacterium
ACTATGGAATACGGAGACGCAACATCAACATGGATGAATCAACTACAATTCATGCAGGATACTATTCAACATTAAGTTATGTGGAATTATTAAATAATGATCTGACTCTTAAAATGGTTCGTTATGAATACCGTAACAATTCTCCAATCTTTCTTATGGCAGGATCTTTCCTGGATGAGAATATACTTCGCTCTACGTATCCAGTCGCTGGCAGAGAAATACATCATTTTTTATCTTTTTCTGTTGACAATCGTTTTTTTGCACATTCAGATGGTCGAAACATCTTTTTGTCAGATGGTCAAACAGGTGAACGGGTGCAAGGTAACCACTTGCTTCATGCCTCCAAGGGGCAATCATCCTTGTTTTCCGAAAATACCAGTTACTGGTATGTGGTGAATGGCAAACAGATCAATGTTTTATTAGTAGATTTTGAATCAATTGCTGAAGCTATTGGCATGGCATTGGATACCAATCGTCTATTGCGTGGATGGTGAAATCCCCTCAAGCTCCAGCAATTCAACTTCCTGCAGGCCCCAAGGGTTAAAAAGATTGCTTCCATAAAGATCATATCGCAAAAGTTCAGGAGAAAAGTTTAAGAAAATATTTAACACCAATAACATAGCAAGGGGAGCAATAATCATGCGATAAAGAACTTTTCGCTCATGGGGGCGCCAAGAGGCAAAGTCAATGCCGGGCAACATAAAAATCAATGCCAAAGAAAGTATTATGAGCAATAGCAGTGTTACATAGTTGTAATGTGCAGAAAAATTTCCTCCACCGAATTGAAAGTTAATGAATGCCATGATGACCAAAACCCCTGTCAATACACCAAAGCTCTGAATGAATCGGTTGCTTCGAAATAAAAAACCAAACCTGATCGAAAAAACCACAAAATAGAGTATGACAGCGGTAAAAATAACCGGCAGAAAAATGACAACTAATCTGAAAATGGTTTGAAAGGTTGAATTCTGGAAATCAAATAGATATGTTGACATGAGAGGTGCTAAAAATAATAACACATATGAAAACGAGAAAAAAATGCCGTAGTTATAATATTTTTTTGAAGTAACGGCCAGGCTTACTAAAATGCCGACTCCGATTAGAAGCCCCACCCCGTATATTATCACAAATAAGGCTGCTTGGCGAGTTAAAGAGAGTGTGCCAACAGCCAATGAAACCACAAGCAAGGCCCACAGAAAGATCCTTATGCGTTGTCTGCGTTTACTTTTTTTGTCGGTTGCGGTGGGGGGCATGTTGTATGGTTTTGGTTTGAAAACAGAGTTGGACGGTTTTTTTATGTTGTTGAGTGTGAAATGTTAGTCAAAAATATAATAATTTGGCAAAACCTACAAGAAATACTATTAAAATAGGTTGGAATTGGTGATAAAGTGAGGCAGACGATCGGTTATTGTTAGGTTAAACCGATGTTGAGTTACTGGAATGTTTGTAAACAAAGAACTTTTTTTATTCCAATAACCAAATACCTGCAACAAATCATAAACCCTCAACAATACCCACGATCTCTTCGTGCTTAGGATGAGTTACGCCTTCATTTTTGAGACTTTGCAACTGGTCTATCACAACCGGGCTGATGTCAAAGCCCGTCTGATCTTTGAATCCGGTAATTGCTGATGCTGCTTCATCAAATTGTTCATTAAAAAACAATGCAATTGCCCAGCGGCTGTGAATGAGGTTGTTGTACATGCCAAGGTCAACTCCTTTGACTGCTATATTCAAAGCCTCCCTGAAGTCTTGCGACTGGAGCAGGTTAAATGCCAGCGAATTATATATTGACAAAAGCTCTAAGTCAACATTTTCGTCAGGAAATTCGTTCCGGATTTTTTCATAGAAGCCGGCAGCACGGGAATAGCTCCTGTTACTCATTTCAATGTTGTCGGTCAAGCTATTGGCTGATGCAACAAAAAAGCCTGCTACACGCTTAAGTGTTTGCAGGTCGTTCTGCGACAGTAAATTGTTGTGAATACGTTCAGCATCTCGTGTTAGTCTCCGGCGGTAGTCCAATAGTTTTAGTTGTTGAATAACTTCAAGCTGTTTCAACAAATAATCAACAGTTGTATCGCTTTTATTTAGTTTCCTGAGCATCGCCAGGGAGTTTTGAAGGTAGATTACCCGATTTTCGTGATCAAGTTCTTCGGATGCTTCCTGGTAGTAGGTGGCTGCTGCATACAGCTCTTCGCCTTCGAATTTCTCCAGGGCATCATCAAACTGAATGATCCCGTAGTGCAACATGTCTTCGTAGGAGAGTTTTTCGTAATTGCCTGCTTCATAAAACGCCTCATAGCTTATTTTCCTGTCTCTTACATATATTGCACCCAGGTCGGCAGTCACAATAGTTTGCCCATCGGGTGAAATGGCACCCGCAATGACCTCACTATGGTGCCCGTAAAAGTGTTTTATGTTTTTCCCGGAAAGGTCGGTAAGCTCTGCCGTTTGATTTGTATAGCCAATCAATGCTTTTTGATGATCAGGCCGGAATGCAAAAGAGGACGATAGTTCGCGGTCAAAAACAACTTCATTGATGAGTTTGCCGTCTACATCCCACGTTTTAAAATAATTATCCCCCTCTATTTTAATGAAAGCCGTGTAATCCTGGCCATATAATGTGTATTCAAACTTTTCAAAGCTATAACCCGAAAATGAATAAATTGTCTGATCATCTTTGGAAATATGCAAATCTGTGATCTTACTGTTATGTCCATCAGGAAACTCTCTGATTAAGTTGCCGGCAACGTCCCATAGGAGAATTCGGCCTGTATCAGTTCCTGATAAGATGAATTCATTGTTGCGTGCAACGCTTAAGGCTGTGACCGGATCTTCATGACTTAGAATGCTTATGATGTTTCCGTCTGAATCCCAAACAATTGCATTAAGATCATTGGCTCCGGATACATAAAATTTTCCATCGTAAGAATTGGTTATTACATTGATAATGGAGTCATGTCCTTCAAAAACCTTAAGCAGGCTGCCCTTA
>PWND01000161.1 GCA_003557965.1 Bacteroidales bacterium
AAATGTCAGAAAAACTTTTTCCTGGCTGAAGTTTCTCAATTGATGTTAAGTACCCGTCAAAAACACCTTCATCTACGAAAGTGATATTATAATTATTCAATCGCTGATTATCTTGATTGTCGTCTATTAGGTATATCATATCTATCTGTAGTAAAAAGTTAGTATGTGGGTAAAGCCATTGGGTTTACTCTGAATTGATTCGTATAAAGGAGTTTCTTTATCTCTCAAGATATTAACTCTTGTTGGTTTTTCTTGAATAATCGTTTCGACAGACCAATGGCAGTATCCTCTTAGTTTCTCTTTGATTTTTCCCATATTTCCTTTCTCTTGCCATTCTTTGAGAACCAACTTTAACTCTTTGCTAGGAAATGAATTATAATGAGTTATTATTATTTTTCTTAAATAATAACCTTCATCAGAAATAGACCTTTCATATTGTATTGATATTTTCTTTTTCTGCGGCAAATCGGATCGCTTTTTTATTTCCTCAAAAATTGCCTCCAATGCATCCTTTAAAAAAATCACGTGCGAATAAAAGTCTGCCTTTGATAACCCGGGTTTTTCAAAAACATATTTGTCTAAATCCTTTTTGAATATGTTGTCAAGGATGATATCGATTAACTTTTCCAAATTTGGTGGCTCAATTCTTGTGATTCTTTTAAAATCATTGATGATACTGCTGTATTCCTCATTTCGTATTGGATGCAGCTTGTTTCGTTTTGACCAATCTCTTAATTCTTTTGTCGCCCACCCAATTTTAATTGGGATAGACTTTGTATAATCCTCAGAAAGCGATGTCCATTCTGTTTGCTCACTTTCAAAAGCGAATTGATTTACAATACTCCATAGGCTTTTGGGAATATTTAGTTGCTTTCGTTTGGTAGATTCACTAAAAATCTCCTTAGCAGCATCAAGAAATTTATCTATTTCAAATTCTTCGTTTTCATCGTAATCGTGAGTAAGATATTTAAGCCCGTCACGTTTATTGAATAAAGACATGAAATCAGCTACATGTTTTGGATTTGGTTCTGGTATACTTTTTTGTTCTTTTCCAGATTTATGTGGCAGGGTTCGTTCTTCATTTAATTTAATTAATCCTTTTTCAGTCTCCTTAATCCTTACAGGGGCATCTGGTGATACTGCATGATTTCTCTCGGTAAAACCAATTTTCTCTTCAACAATCCTCTCCACCTCCTCCCTTGAAAGACTCGATCTACCAATCTCATCGCTAATTAAATTGATCAATCGGTCTCTGGTACGCTCATCTGTTTGATTCTGAGTGCTTAATTTTAAAAGCTTGCTAATGAAAATAACTTTTTCATTAATTCCTTCTTTTGATAATGGCTTTGCTTCTTTTCTGTGATCGCTATTCTCTTGTGTCCGAATCTTAGGTGTAACAATATATGTATCAATATTTTCAAACCTTGAAAACTTTTTTATAGAAAAGTATTTCTTTAAAGGTTCCTTTAGTTCAATAATTTGTTTCTCAATGTCAAGCTGAATTAAGTTCGGAACGGCTTCTATATGATGCTCAAAGAATGTAAGAAGCCCTAATGGCTTATAATAGGCTTGATATGTAACAATTATCCCCTTCTCCTTCGAGTTTAATTTGTCTTTTCTTACAATATCTAGGCGCATCTAATCAAAAGTTAAAAGTTTTCATAGCTTCTTCTAGTCCCTCATCTTCCCATACATCTAATATTTGTTTTAAAGTAGGTATCCCTTTTTCTTTATTTACAAGTATGATGAATCGTTCATAAAGCTTTAAGAAGGTGGGATTATTAGCTCCTTTCACCATTTTCAAATAATCCAGTTTGCCTTTTATAACCATTGCCATATCTGGTGAAGCAGATTTAACATGGCCTTTGTCAGTATAATAATGTAGGTTAAAAAAACTAGAAGCTTTCTCAAACCCATACCTCTCCCAATAATACAGCCACATGCGTAATTGCTTAATAAACCTTTTCTGTACATTGACTTCTTTATTTACAAGAAGACCAGTAACTTCTTGTCGGTATTCTTTTTTTTGTAAACGGACTTTGCCCGGATTGATCTGGAATCCCTGTTGTTCAATTATCCGGTAAAGCTCTTTAATGAACTCACTATCTTTTTGATAAACATTGTGCATTGAGCTGAAGGTTATATCATCTGCATAACGACTGTATTTCAAACCAAATCTCTTTGCAACACCTGTTAGCAGGTAGTCAAGGCGCTGGCAAACAATATTTGTAATTACAGGTGAAGTAGGAGCCCCCTGTGGTAATACGTTACGCTTTACTGTTTTCCATTCACCGTTTTCATTTTTCCTTTCTACTTCCATCTCAGTGCAACACAAAGCTGCCAAAATATTTGCTATCTGCAATTTGTTTGATTCAGGAAGTCTATTAACTATTCTGAAGGTGCGTTCTTGGGGATTATTCTGATTAAAAATGTTTTTAAAATAGTTTGGTATTACATAAGCTTCTTTTTTAAGATCAAGGTTTTTTGTTGCGAATAAAACACCCAGTTGAGTTTTTGATATTAATAGCTTATTATTTTTTGAAGGGAAAAACTTAACCGTACCATCTTCACCAGCTACCATTCTTTGAAATTCTGTCCATTTTTCAAAATCAACAGGTTTTTCGTATTCACTGCTTAATTTAAAAGGCTCTAATTGAAAGCATTTCCAAACCCGGGCTTGATCAATAGAAAAGAAAAAGTCTTTGAGGTCAATGTTGAAAACATAATTACTTTCTACGTGGATTCTTGCATTATCAACGATTGATTTTCCTTTCACAAATCCTAAGGCGGCTTTGTGTGGTTCAAAGACACACTGTAAAATAAAAGCAATAGTTTTTTGTATGGCTTTTAACCCTTTCTCTGGTGCATGAATAACACGGGATTTCCCCGATTTCTTTTTAATTGTAAAGTCTTTATATCGTTTTCCGCACAAACCAGGATTGGCATAATAGGTGAGCTGTTTAAGTTTAAAT
>PWND01000088.1 GCA_003557965.1 Bacteroidales bacterium
AATTGCTAGCAAGTTATATTCAGAAGCATGCAGAAAGACTTACCTGTCATGCCATGCAATGCTTAGGTTAATATTGGCCTCAAAGTTAAATGTGGACCCTCTGGATTTATCAATTATCAGGGGAGTTTATAACAAACCTGGATTATCGTGCAATCAGGCGTACTTTAATATTTCACATACAAAGGACGCCTTCGCGTTTACAATTGCCACGGATTTTCATGTTAGAATAGACCTGGAAAAGATAAAGCAAAACATTAATCTATATCCTATCCTGAATAGCTTTTCTAGATAAAATTCAGGCAAAGTCGAATGAACATTAAAACCGGCCAGGCCGATGGACTTTTAAGTTAAATTAAACCCTAGTTGCCCAATGGAAGAAAAAATACACCAAAAAAAAAGAGTTACCTGCAAGAAGTGCTTGATGCCTTTCGAAGAAAGGTTTATAAACAAGCATGGAGAATGTGTCATATGCGATGAACACCGAAAGAAATGGCTTAATCGTGACTATGCAGAAAAAGAGAAAGAGCTTAAGCATATTTTTGAACACTACAAGCAAAGAAATAAGGATCACAAGTACGATTCGATTATTGCTTTTTCCGGTGGCAAGGATAGCGTGTATGCTCTCTATCTTGTTGCCATAAAATACGGTATGCGGCCGCTTGTGGTTACGGCAGACCACGGGATGATGACTCCTTGGGCAAGGGCCAGTATAAAGAAGACCACTGACCTGTTTGGTGTTGATCATCTTCTTGTAACCCGTGACCAGGAGGAACTGAAATCAATATACAGGGCTTACTTCCAAAAGACAAAAAACTTCTGCGAGGTATGTTATCTGACTATACACAGCGCTTTGGGCCAGGCTGCTTTGGACCACGATGTTCCGCTTATAATCACCGGATTTGCATATAAAGTAGATTCTTCACATTTCCGTTCGGCTCAACGCTACTGCTTTGAAGACTCCTTTGTTAATATAGTCAAGGACAGTATCCCGGCTGAGATATATCAGAAGTACATTACAAAGCAAGCACGTGCAGAAAATCAGTTTCATCTTTTGCATTTATTTGATTATGTCAACCATGTGGACAAGGAAATCTATCACGTCCTCGAGAATGAACTTAATTGGGATAGCCTCGGGCAAAAAGATAAACACAATGATTGCAAGTTTCACCACATGCTAGGTTATCTGAGAACGGTTAGTAACGATACAACTTCTCTGGCACTAATGACGCCCGCAGCGTTATTGCGGGACGGTCAGATCACTGTTGAACAGTTTCACGAGCGATTAGCAAAAGAGAAGGTTCTCTTTAAAGACGTGGATAGAGAGCTTTTAGAGGAATTTCTGGAATTCTTTGGAGTTGATGAGGAGTTCTTGAAGGCTAAGCTTTGTAGTCTAAAGCTCGCTGAACCTCTGGTAAAAGAGAGTGATATCAATGCGCTCATTCAGTCTAAGCGTCGGGCAGGGGCAGATGAGCTGGGATTAATTGAATTGCTTTTGGATAGTATTCGTCCCGAACTCAAGAGAGACGGCGGTGATGTCCGGATTCTAAGTTTCCGCGACCGGCTATTGCAAATTGAAATTCTAGGCGCTTGCAGGGCATGTACCATTGCCGATCAGGTTATGATGAGGTACCTGGAGCACCTGATTCGCAGCTACATTTCTGAAGATATCATACTCGAGAATGTGAAGCCACTTGTTCCTTTCTCCCAGAAATAAATCAAGATAAAGAGAAATCGTATCATGATTCGTAACGAATGGATCTGTATATACCAGTTGAAAACTGGGTCACTATTTTATTTGAAAGGTATACCACTTTAATGCAAGAATATTAATTTATTTTCATTGAAAAAGTTAAGATTGTTTACATGCGCAGCGGAGCATGCTTTCTGCATAAATCAAAGGCCAGCATTTACCTACTGGACAAAACGTCTGTCAAAAAGACACTTACAAAATGCGATTACAAAGATGTTAACGGAAAATTTAATAATTAATTATTAATCTGGGTGTTATTAAATGCCCACTATTGAGTGCGTATCAATAATGAATAATAAATCAAAAACATTCTGTATATATTGCTCGGGAGGAGCTTCAAGGGTAATTAAATTTTACTCCTTTAAAGAAAATATTCAAAAATATAAACCTAAGAAAGTAATATATGACGGAAACCGTCAAGATGTATTTAAAGAACTTTCAGAACTATTTGGCCAAGATATTATTCATTATAATGAGAACATAAAAAATTATAATAAAGAGAAGATTCACACGTCAACATCTAAGTTTCTTCATTATAGTTTAGATAAAGAATCTATTGACTATTTATTGTGTTTTGGATGCAAAATATTAAAGAAGGAACTAATTGATTCGTATCCGAATAAACTTATTAATTTTCACCCTTCTCTTTTGCCTTCATTTAAGGGTCTTGACGCAATAGACCAAGCACTTGAATATGGAGTCGTTTTAATTGGTAACACAGCACATTTCATTGATGGAGGTATTGATACAGGCAAAATCATTATTCAATCAGCAATGTTAACTGAAGAATATAATGATTATGAAGATGTGCTTGAAATGCAGTTCCCAATGATTAAAATGGTATTGAGAGATATCTTGAATTATAAAATCTCTCAAAAGGCCATAAAAAAAGAACTTAGTAACAGGAATAAAAAAATTCTTATTCCTGATAAATGCATTATATAACTGGAAAGAAAGAACTTGATCTGAAAGTAGGGCGATTGTTAATGATCCATTTATCTCCCTTCAGAAAAGTTATCATCCTCTTGAATTCTTGCAATGCTATTATTACAAATACATTAAAATATGTTCTTTAACAACAAAATACTATCAATAACCCAGCCATATTTGTTCCCCTATATTGGTTATTTTCATTTAATTGAGTCTGCAAACAAAATAGTTTTTTATGATGATGTAAACTATATAAAAGGAGGATGGATTAACAGGAATAGAATACTGA
>PWND01000174.1 GCA_003557965.1 Bacteroidales bacterium
AAACCGTGGAGTTTATGGAAACATTTTATGATAAATTGTTGACAAGTAATGATATTAGAGAATCATTCAACGAAACCCAAAGAGAAATGCGGCAAAAATACGACCCGTTCTTTTGGGCAGCATTCGTATTGGTAGAATAAATATTCGTAAGGTCAGGACTTGGCCTGTCCGAAGACTTGGCCTGTCCTTCAAGGTTAAAGGATTCAAGGCTAAAGGTTAAAAGGTTAAAGGAAAAATTAGAATAAACAATTAAACAACCTAATATATGAAAACCATAAAGCATTTTTTCATAGATTGGCCTTTAAGCTTGTCTATATTCTTTGTGGTGTTTAAAATCGTTTTTAGTTCTTCCTTGGTTTATTCTCAAGATTACATAAAAATAGATTCTCTTAAACAAGTAGTATCAACCTTACCACCTATTGAAAAGACGGAAGCCGATTCTACAAGGCTTAAGTTAAGCATTAAAATTGGTGATCTCTACGAAAAAATTAATATTGACTCCGCTTTTTATTGGTATAAAAGCATTAAAGACACCGTTTTTGTGGAAGAAAATGTAAATATGTTCCCTGAAACATCCTCTTTACATGCGTTAAACCTTTATTATCTGGGGATTTTGTACCAAAGCCAATCTTTATACTTTAATGCTATTTCATATTATAAATATGCTTTAAATATCTATAGTGCACTTAATGATAAGCAGAATATCGCATTAATGAACTATAGGATAGGCAATGTTTTTAGAATAATGGAAGAGAATGTTGAGGAAGCATTTTACTTCATATACAGGGCATTAGAGCTCTATGAAGAACTAGATAATAAAGTATGGATTGCAAACTCATTGAATATACTGGGGCTTGTTTATAGATGGAATAACGAATATGATGAAGCAATTGAAGCTCACCAAAGGGGATTATTGTATGCAGAAGAAGCCGGGAATGAATTAAGTGCTGCGTTCAATTTATTTAATATCGGAACAATTTTTATGCTTCAGGGAAATACTGATGCTATTGATTATTTTAAAAAATGCCTTGAAATTCATTATAAATATGATAATAAGAGAAGTATTGCACTGAATTATTATCATCTGGGCTGGGTAACTGATGAACAAGGCAATTATGATGAAGCTTTAAAATATTATGAGAAAGCATTAGAAATTCATGACTTGCTGGGAAATAAAACTGAAGCTTCCTCTATTATTAATGTCATAGGTGTGATGCATAATAATTTAGGCAACTATGTTGAAGCCATCAAGTATTACGAAAAAGCAATGAAAATTGGAGAAGAATTGGGCCATAAACGCAGAGTTTCCGATGCAGTTCTAAACATAGGCCTGGTGTTTCAAAATCAAGGGAATTACTTGGAAGCCATTAACTACTATTTATCCGCTTTGGAGCATTATGAAGAACAGGAAGATACTAGAAGAATAGCTCTATGCTACAATAATATTGGAACAGTATATAATTATTTGGGTGATTTCGAAGAGGCAAAAAAACATTTTTCTCTTTCATTGGAAATGAGAGAAGTAATTAACGACAAGCCTGGAATGATTAGTACTTTGATAAATATTGGCCTTGCTTATTATAATCAAAGTGATTATGAAAAAGCCATAAAGCATTATGAAAAAGCGCTGGAAATTGCCAATGAAACTGGTGATGTCAGGATAATTTCTACTTGTCTTTATAACCTGGGAATTGTTGCAAGAAGCCAGGGAAAACATGAAAAGTCTTTAAGCTATTTTGAGGACGCATTAAAAATACAAAAGGAGTTGGGGCTAAAGGCTGATTTAGCTACAAGTTATTCTATTACAGCAAAAGCACACACAAGCATGAATAATCCTGGCAAAGCTTATCCTTTATTCATTAAATCAAATGAGATTACACTGTATTTATTGCAGGATAACTTCTCTATTCTGAGTGAAAGTGATAAAGAAATATATCTAACTAAAACGAAAGGTGTTTTTACTGACCTGCATGCTTATAATGTGAAACATGGTGAAAAATTTGATAACCTATCCTCAGTTTGCTATAATAATGAACTAATACTGAAAGGGCTGCTTCTTAAAAGTACCCGGAATATTATGGATGCTGTTTACGATAATCAGGATCCGGAAGTAAAAAATGTGTTTTTTCGCTTAAAACAAATACGGACTGAGATTTCAGAATTGCAAGGCATTCCACCAGAAAACCAAATTGTTGATATAGATGCACTTGAAAGAGAAGCTAATGAAACAGAAAGACTGCTTGTGAGAATGTCTTCAGAATTTGCAGACTTGCAAGCTCTTTTTAATTATGACTGGAAAGATGTTCAAAGTGTTTTAAAACCTAACGAAGCTGCAATTGAGTTTGTTAGTTTTGATATAAATGACGAAACTGTATATGCTGCTTTATTAATCACAACAAAAACAAATACACCTTTAACAATAACACTTTTTAAGGAAGAGCAATTAAGGGATTTGAGAGGTAGCTTTTCAGGAACTGATTATAACATTATTAACAATCTTTATGGAACAAGGAGTAGCACTAATGCATCTTTGTATGAATTGATTTGGCAGCCGTTAGAAAAACATCTTGCGAACACAAATACTGTTTATTTCTCTCCAACAGCAGTTCTAAATACAATAGCATTTTCCTCATTAAGTGATGATAATGGAAATTTTTTAGGCGATACGTATAATCTGGTGCAACTTAGCACTACTGGACAGTTACTGGCTTCAGAAGATATTTTTCTGGCAGAAAACTTAAAAATAGCAATATTTGGGGGAATAGATTATAATCATGAAGAACTTGTTAAAGAAGAGTGGAAATTTCTTCCCGGTAGTTTAAAGGAAAAAGAAATAATAAAAGGATTGTTTGAAAAAAACAATTTACCGGTGAAGTCATTTTCCGGTAAAGATGCCAGGGAAGAGATAGTTAAAGAACAATTTGCTGATGAAGGCTTTCACCCGAATATATT
>PWND01000313.1 GCA_003557965.1 Bacteroidales bacterium
CATGCCATATCCCCGAATATGCAAAAGTTAACCCTACTAAAATGAGATGGGACTGGTCAACCGCTACTCAAAGAATTGATGATGAACCTTTCGAAGAACTTGACTCTTTGGGGAATGTAATTTATACATCAATAAAAGGCGACCACCAGTGGGCAACCAACGTTATTCCTGATTATGTTTGGTTTAATGGCACTGCTGACCATCACTTAATAACAGACACTATTGACCTTGAAAATCTCCCTCTTAAAATAAATACATTATTTGGCGCAGCTGATGACAAAAACTCAAGAATTATCCCTGTAAAAATTCACACCGGCCAGCAACCATACGACAAAGAATACCTTAGATTATTACAGGCAAAACTATGGGGGCCGCACCCGGGTGTTGGGGCTTTGTGGCTTGACCTTGACTGGGAGCTTGCACTGCAAACCGGAATGGATTATTTGGGCCTGCCATATAGCGGAAAGTGGGATTTTGTTGAAACTGAAATGTACTTGCCTGTTAGCCACATGGTGTCGCCCGCTGAAGATGCTTTAAGCTGCGAAGATTGCCATACAAGAACAGGTGGAAGATTACAGAATATTGAAGGTATTTATATCCCCGGGCAATCAAGAAATGCAACTGTTGATAATTTAGGCGTTTTGATTATTATCATGTTTTTTGCAGGTGCCCTGTCTCATGCATTGTTCAGATTTGTGTCTTATAAAAAAAGAGAAACAAGTTCATAAAACTAATTGATAAATAAAAATGGCAAAAACTCAAAAAGTATTTATTTACAAAAGATATGAAAGATTCTGGCACTGGACGCAAGCTTTCCTGATCCTTTTCCTTGCTCTGACAGGCTTTGAAATACATGGCTCTTTTTCTTTTTTTGGCTACGAATCTGCCGTTAGTATGCATAATAAATCTGCATGGGCGCTAATAATTCTTACTGCTTTTACTATCTTTTGGCATTTTACAACCGGAGAATGGAAACAATATATTCCTACTACAAAAAATCTGCGAGCGCAAGCTGAATATTATCTTGTTGGAATATTTCGCAATGCACCTCACCCTGTAAGAAAAACTATTCTTAGTAAGCTTAATCCACTTCAGCGATTGGTTTATTTCTTTCTTAAAGTTGTAATGTTTCCACTAATGGTTATTACTGGCTTACTTTATATGTTCTACAGGTATCAATGGCAAGGCGAAGTTCAATCAATTGGTATTGAAAATATTGAAACTATTGCAGTATTGCACACTATTGGAGCATATTTGCTGATTGCATTCGTTATAGTTCACATATATCTCATTACGACAGGACATACACTAACCTCTAATCTTAAAGCTATGATAACCGGATGGGAAGAGCTGGAATTTGATGATGATAGTGAAAATAAAGAAGATAATGAAATTCAGAATCCGGAAACTAATAAGAATTAAAGGTTTTCTATAAAGAAAATATTGGTAGTTTTGTTTTATTGTTTGAGGGTATTTGCATAAGATAGCCAAAGTTCTATGTTGAATAAAAATTTGTATGTAGATTTGTATAGTCAGTTTTGTTTTAAATAAAATACTCATAAAAAACGCATAACTATGATGTTATTATTCACTAAAAGAGTTGTTGTTTTTTCACTATCCTTAATTGTTTTCCTTAGTATTTCAATATCTTGTGGTATCGGGAAAAAAGAAAAAGAGGAAGTTGAAATAGATGAAGCAAATGTTTTAATTAATTTTATTGAAGAAAAAATTAACCTGATTAATGATAGTGAAAAAACTCCCAGCTTAATATTAGCAGATGAGGTTTATAATAACCTGAAAGGTAACAATTACCTTGTTATAGATCTTCGCCCCTCAGAATATTTTGAAGAAGGCCACATTGAAAATTCAATAAATACTCGCCCTGCCGATATTTTGTACTTCTTTGAAAATATTATTGTGCCCAGTGCTTATGAAAAAATTGTACTTGTGTGCCCTAACGGTATGCTGTCAGGGTATATTAATTCTGTGTTATCACATCTGGGATATGATGATGTTTTTACTTTAAGATATGGGTTAAGTTCATGGACAAAAGATGTTGCCGAAAAGTATTGGCTGGCAAATCTTAGCTCTCATCTTGAAGGCAAACTGGATGATAAAGGCTATCAAATGCCTGAAGCTACCAACCTGCCCGTTATAAATACTGGTGAAGAAAGTCCGTATAAAATACTGCGTGAAAGGGCAATAGATGTACTTGAGGTTACAGCTGATGATGTAATTATTACTCTTGATGAGTTGATGCAAAGCCCGGAAGACTATTATATTGTTAACTACTGGCCGGCTTCGCTATATGAAAAGGGGCACTTGCCTGGCGCAATACAATATTCGCCGTATGTGTCATTAGCTAAAGATAAAAGCTTGACTACTTTGCCCATTGATAAGCCAATAGTTGTATATTGCTTTACTGCACATCACTCTGCTTTTGTGGTTGCTTATCTTCGTTTGCTGGGCTACAATGCTTATAACCTGGAATATGGCGCTAATGCATTTATTCATAAAACCATGCTTGAAACTCAAAGCTTTTTCAGAAGTTTTTCAACAGAACATATTTACGAATTTCCTTTAGTTACAAGGGGAGAAAGTATTTTTCTGGATGATTTTGTCCAGGAAGAAGAGATTCAGGTAGAAGGTGGATGCTAATTGTAGTAATAAAAGATGGCTGATTTTATAGCATTAAGAAGATTGTTGACATAATAGTGTTAAATAAGTATCGAAAATAAAAGCTAAAACTAATGGATTCAGGACAAAAAAGTTACATGAACCCTTATTTCGCCGGGTTTTTACTTGGGTTGGTATTATTGTCAGCCTTTGTTATTGCCGGACGAGGGTTGGGTGCTTCTGGTGCTGCCAAGGATGTAATTGTTGCAGTTGTTGGTAAGGCCGCCCCGGAATATGCTGAAAGCTCGGGGTTCTACAGTGCTTA
>PWND01000227.1 GCA_003557965.1 Bacteroidales bacterium
GCCGCTTTTATCAGGCTTGGAAACCTTATGAATCATGAGATTTATGGCTACCAAACTGAACTTAGCTGGGGTTTTTCATTTATTACTAACATGAGAGAGTGGATGGAAGGTATTGAACCAAGATTTACCAGCCCAAGGCACCCTACTCAAATATATGAAGCTTTAGCTTATTTCGTATTGTTTGTTTCATTACTGTGGATATATATTAAAAATGGCAGTAAATTAAGAAATGGCCTTTTATCTGGTATTTTTGCAATAGTAATGTTTACAGCCAGGTTTTTAATTGAGTTTGTTAAAGAACCACAGGAAGGATTCGAAACGGAAATTGCCCTGAATATGGGACAAATTCTAAGCATACCCATGATAATAACAGGAATTGTCTTGCTGTATTTATCACTAAAGAAAAAACTATAGATTTCTGGCCTGTTTATTGTTGGCCTAATAAAAATACAACAGGGCGTTTGTTAATGTTTGGCTTGCTTTTCTTCCAGTCTGAAATTCTCTTGGTTTGAATTAATTCTGCCGATGTTGTAATATCCGCTGCAATGCATAATAATGTGCCTGCATTGCATATATTTAATAAATCATCAAACAAGCTGTTGTTTCTGTAGGGAGCTTCCATAAATATTTGAGTACTGCCTTCGGAAGCTACTCTTTTTTCAAGTTTTTTTATAGCATTGATTCTATCATATTTCTTTATAGGCAAATAACCATTAAAACAATATGACTGGCCATTTAAACCTGATGCCATTAGAGCTAATAACATTGAGTTTGGGCCCGTTAAAGGCTTTACAATATAACCTTGGCTTTGTGCATAATATACAACCGTTCGGCCGGGATCAGCTACACATGGACAACCTGATTCCGATAAAAGGCCAATATTCCTGCCCGTTTTTAGCGACTCTAAAAAACCGGGAATATCACCCGGTGATGTGTGTTTGTTTAACTTATGAAAAATTATATCTTCTATTTTGCCCTTGTAACCAATTGATAATAAAAACCTTCGAGCAGAACGTTCGTTTTCAGCTATAAATTCCTTTAAGCCTAATGTAATGTTTATTACGTCTTTTGGTAAAGAAACGTCAATATGCCCACCAATATGCACCGGAATAAGATAAAGCAATCCTGGCTGGTTTTTCATAAGTAGCCTTTTGGAAATATTATTCTAATTATAATATAGATGCAAATGTACATATTTTTATTCTGAACATTGAATAATCTCTATTTACAAATACTATAAAGCAAACAGGTATATTTAATGCTAGCAAAATAATGTTTAGGTCAAAAAAATTGTTAAAAAACATGTAATTATAATTGGAAAAGTAGCAATTAAATACTTATTTTTGCAAAAACTTTTATTAAACCAACAAAAAATTATGAAAAAACTGGGATTATTATTTATTGTTGCAGGAATTTTTATGTTTTCCTGCGCGGAACAACCAAAAGAACAAGTTGATGAAACTTTTGAAGCTGTCACGGTTGCAGAACTTTATGAAAATACTTTAAAACTTGATGGCTCTGTTGTTCAGTTTGAAGGCGTTTTAATTCATACCTGCCGTACAAGTGGCGACAAAATGCACATTGCTGACAAGGAAAATGAAAAGTACAGGGTAAGAGTTAACCTGGGTGATTATACAGGGAAAATAGGGCCAGAAGAAGAAGGTAGAGATATTTCTGTTACCGGAACATTAGTAGTTACAGAAATTCCTGAAGGATTGAAAGAAAAAGCCGAATGCGAACATGAAACACATGAAGATTGTGACTATGAAACACATGAAGATTGCGACCATGAAGAAGCCGAAGCTCATGATCATGATCATGATTGCGAACATGATGCTGCTTTAAAAGAATTACAAAGGGAAGTTATTATTTTCCATATTGATTTAATTTCTTTTGAGTGGTTGTAAAATACTTGCTTATTATTAAAAAACCCGTATAATCAATGATTGTACGGGTTTTTTGCTTTAATTAACCGGATTTTTTTACTTTTGCTTTAAATTATTTGGCCCATGAAACTAAGAAAAATTAATCGTGCTATTCACAGAGATTTAGGCTATTTCTTTTTTGGAATGTGCATTATTTACGGACTGTCAGGGATAGCTCTGAATCATATCCATCATTGGAATCCTAATTACATAATTACAAAAGACCACTTTGAAATTAATACTCCCGAAGAAGTTATCTTAGATCAGGATGAGTTGGCAAATTTTTTTCTTGAACAATTGGAAATAGACAGGGAATATCGAAATATAAGGCAAATTGTAAACAATATGGTGATTTATTTTGACCGGGGACGATTTGATAGAGGTAGTGTGGTTAATGTTGATACTCAAACAGGAGAAGGATATATTGAGGTAACAAAAAGAAGGCCGGTGTTTTATCATGTCAATGTTTTGCATTACAACAATCCTAAAAAATTATGGACCTGGTTTTCTGATCTTTTTGCCGCAAGCCTTATTGCTATGGCTATTACCGGTTTATTTATACTAAAAGGTAAAAACAGCTTCAAAAAGAGAGGGGTTTGGCTGGTAATTCCGGGAATAATTATTCCGTTATTATTTTTATACTTTTACCTTAGCTAACAATGTGGCTGATATTTGCCCTGCTTACAGCTTTTTCGGAAGCCCTCAAAGATGTTTTCAGTAAACTATCTCTCAAAACATCAAATCCAATTATGCTTGCATTGGCATTAAGAATGTATGCCTTGCCATTTTTACTTCCATTATTGTTTTTTATTGAAATACCGGATTTAGGGCAAAAATTCTTTTACGCCTTAATTGCCGGCGGTGTAATGAACATTTTCATTACAATTATATACATGAAAGCAATTCAACACTCCGACTTGTCTGTGAGTGTTCCTATGGTAACTTTTACACCATTATTTCTTCTTTTAACCAGTCCGATAATTGTTGGCGAATTTCCTGATACCACAGGTGTTATTGGAGTTATTGCTATAGTCGCCGGTTCTTATTTTCTCCAGTTTAACTCAAGAAAATACGGTTTTTTTGCTCCGTTTAAAGCATTAATAAAAGACAAAGGCCCAAGGTTAATGCTGTTGGTTGCTTTCCTCTGGAGCATTACAGCCAACATAGATAAAGTTGGAATAATGAACTCTTCTCCTGTTTTTTGGGTAATATCCGTAAGTACTTTCTTGTTTATCGGAACAATACCGGTTGTTTTATTCTCAAAAATTAAAGAAAAAAACTTTAAGCTTCTTCTTAATAAAAAGTTCTTTCTTGTCGGGCTATTTACGGCAGCAACATTGATATTTCAAATGACAGCCATAGAAATGACACTGGTAGCCTATGTCATATCAATAAAACGCACAAGTGCATTGATGGTGGTTGTTTTTGGTGTAATGTTTTTTAAGGAAAAAGGTGGTAAACACAGAATAATAGGAGTAATGATTATGCTTGCCGGAGTAATGCTGATTACATTATTTTAATTCTTACGGCAAAATTTATTTAACTTATAACTTGCCTGGTTAATTTTCATTTTCGGATATTGATATTATTTTTACGATATTTGTCAAATAACTTAATATTCTAAAAAAACAAAATTATGACTGACGATAAAAAAGTAATATTTTCCATGGTTGGGGTAAGTAAAGTATTTCCCCCGTCAAAAAAGGTTTTAAATAATATATACCTGTCATTTTTCTATGGGGCTAAAATAGGGATAATTGGCCTTAATGGTTCAGGTAAATCTACCCTGATGAAAATAATTGCAGGCGAAGATAAATCATTTAACGGGGAAGTAGTTTTTTCTCCGGGATATTCTGTAGGATACCTGGAGCAAGAGCCTTTAATTGATTCTGATAAAACAGTTAAAGAAGTTGTTGAAGAAAGTGTTCAGGATGTTATTGATATTTTGAAAGAATATGAAGAGGTAAACCTGAAGTTTGCTGAACCTATGAGTGATGACGAGATGACTAAACTTATTGAGCGACAGGGAGAACTTTCTGACAAAATAGAACAGCATAATGCATGGGAGCTTGATAACAAACTTGAGAGAGCTATGGATGCTTTACGCTGCCCTCCACCTGATGCAAATGTAAAAAACCTGAGCGGAGGTGAAAAAAGAAGAGTAGCACTTTGCAGGTTGTTGCTTCGCGAGCCTGATATTCTCCTGCTTGATGAGCCTACTAACCACCTTGATGCTGAAAGTGTTGAATGGCTTGAGCATCACCTTCAGCAATACAAAGGAACTGTTATTGCCATTACTCACGACCGTTATTTCCTTGATAATGTGGCAGGCTGGATTTTAGAACTTGACAGGGGAGAAGGAATCCCATGGAAAGGAAATTACTCTTCATGGCTTGAGCAAAAGTCAAAAAGGCTCGAAATGGAAGAAAAAGCTGAAAGCAAAAGGAAGAAGACTCTTGAAAGAGAGCTTGAATGGGTGAAGATGAGCCCTAAAGGCCGCCATGCCAAAGCTAAGGCCAGATTAGGCGCTTACGATAAGCTATTAAATGAAGATGTTAAACAAAAAGAAGAAAAACTTGAGATTTTTATTCCTAACGGGCCAAGATTAGGCTCTAAAGTTATTGAAGCTGAAAACCTTACTAAAGCTTTTGATGATAAGCTACTTTTTGAAAATTTCACCTTTACATTGCCACCGGCCGGAATAGTGGGAATTATAGGGCCTAACGGCGCAGGGAAAACGACGTTATTCAGAATGCTGATGGGGATGGAAAAACCGGATGAAGGCTCTATTGAGATTGGTGAAACCGCAAAATTAGGATATATTGACCAGGACCATGTTGAAATAGACCCTGAAAAAACTGTATGGGAAGTAATATCAGGAGGGCACGACATTATTGAGCTGGCAGGAAGGCAGATGAACTCCAGGGCTTATGTTGCAAGGTTTAATTTTACAGGTGTTGACCAGGGAAAAAAATGCGGAGTGCTGTCAGGTGGAGAAAGAAACAGGCTGCATCTTGCAATGACCCTTAAAAGTGAAGCGAATGTGCTATTACTTGATGAGCCAACCAATGATATTGATGTTAATACTTTAAGAGCGCTTGAAGAAGGCCTTGAAAATTTTGCCGGATGTGCTGTTATTATTACACACGACAGGTGGTTCCTCGATAGGATAGCCACACACATAATTGCTTTTGAAGGTGAATCAAATGTGATATCGTTTGAAGGAACATATTCGGAATATGAAGAAAGCAGGAAAAAACGTCTTGGTGATACTATTCCTAAAAGAATAAAATACAGAAAACTGAAAGCTGATTAAGATTAGGTATGTGTTTGACTTTTTAAGCTACTACTTTACTGTTCTGGAAAAACAAAAACATTATAACATAAATGATTAAAGAAATTACAACTGAAAAACTTCCAATAAAGCTTTGGCTTGATGATATTGAAGAAGGTGCTTTAGAGCAGGCAAAAAATCTTGCTAATCATCCATATGCATTCAGGCATATTGCATTAATGCCCGACTGTCACCAGGGGTTTGGTATGCCTATAGGAGGAGTTTTGGCCACAAAGGAAGTTATTATTCCTAATGCTGTAGGTGTAGATATTGGCTGTGGGATGTGTGCATTACAAACCTCCCTGGAGCATATCGAAATTGATGCATTAAAGCAACTGCTTTTTGACATTAAACAACAGATTCCCCTTGGTTTTAAACATCATAAAACCCAACAGGATGAAAAATTTATGCCTGAAGGGTATGAAATTAAGAAAATGCCTGTTGTAAGCAGAGAGTACAATAGCGCGAGGCGCCAGATAGGAACCCTGGGAGGAGGAAACCACTTTATTGAAGTACAAAAAGGAGATGATAATAAAATCTGGATTATGGTACATTCTGGCAGCAGAAATATTGGAAAGCAGGTTGCTGACCATTATAACAAAATGGCCATAAACCTCAATGAAAAAATGAAAAGCACTGTCCCCAGGTCAGCACAACTGGCCTACCTGCCTGTTGATTCTGAGCATGGCCGGAAGTATATGATGGAAATGAATTACTGCGTTGACTTTGCCCTGGCAAACCGCAAACTTATGATGGAAAGAATAATTGATGTTTTTAACAAACAATTCAAAGGACAAGTTCGGTTTGCCCCGATGATTAATATTGCGCACAACTATGCATCAACCGAACAGCATTTTGGAAGAGAAGTAATAATTCACCGTAAAGGAGCTACTAAAGCTGATAAAAACACAGTTGGAATTGTTCCTGGCTCCCAGGGAACAAGCAGCTATATTGTTAAAGGAAAAGGCAATAAAGACAGTTTTGAAAGCTGTTCTCATGGTGCCGGCAGGGTAATGGGAAGAAAGCAAGCTATCAGGTCTCTTGACCTAAAAAAAGAAATTTCTTTGCTAAAAGAAAAAGGAATACTGCACTCAATTAGAAAACCAGGTGACCTTGACGAGGCTTCCAGTGCTTATAAAGATATAAGCATGGTAATGAAAAACCAGGAAGACCTTGTTGAAATATTGATTGAATTAAACCCCTTGGCTGTTATTAAAGGTTAGTTTGTCTTTTTGCGATAAAAATATTAAATTTGTTTATTAAATAAGCAGATTTATATAAAAAGATTTACTAATGGATGTACTTTTTAACATAAATCATTATAGCCAACCAGTAAATCCCCCATTTATTCTTATTTTTTGGTGTTTATATAGGCATAGCAATAGTTCTTTTGCACTTTGGTGGCAGACTGGGATTTAAATTTGAATAAAATATTAAATTAATTATTTTTGCTTTCCGATATTATTAGTAAAACTATTCTAAATAAATTAGTTCTGTAATTATTATGGAGAAAGTTCAGGAGTTAGCACTTTCATCAGGCATACACGTTATTGCTGCTTTTATAGCATACTTAGTATTAATAATCGGCATTGGCTTATATGCAGTAAGATTTTCATCAAAAGGAATTTCAAATTACTTTATTGGTGGGCGCAAGATGAGCATGTTGGTAGTTGCTATGTCTGCTGTAGTTAGTGGCCGAAGTGCGTGGCTATTGCTTGGTGTTACAGGAATGGCCTATACTATGGGGTTATCTGCTTTATGGGCATGTCTTGGCTACATTATAGCAGAATTTTTCCTGTTTTTTTATTACGCACCTAGAATTAGAAATTTCAGTGAAAACTGTGATTGTATTACTGTTCCCGATTTTTTTGCCGAAAGGTTTAATGATAAAAGTGGTTCATTACGAATCGTTGTGGTTATAATTATTATTTTGTTTATGATTGCCTACGTGTCAGCGCAATTCGTAGCAGGAGGAAAAACTTTTAGTTCAAGTTTTAATATTTCTGAGAGCCAGGGATTAATTATAACAGCTATAATAATACTTTTTTATACAATAGTTGGTGGTTTTCTGGCGGTTAGCTTAACTGATACTATTCAAGGGTTTATAATGATTTCAGCCTTGATAATATTACCTGCTTTGGGAATATATAACCTGGGTGGTTTTTCTGTTTTTTGGGAACAGGCCAAACTCATTGATAACGGGAACTTTACCGGCTTGTTTGCTATCAGCACCGGTGCATTGATAGGTTTTTTGGGAATTGGGCTGGGCTCGGCAGGAAACCCACATATTATTGCAAGATATATGTCTATTAAAGATACCGCAAAACTAAAAACCGTTGCTTATGTTGGTACAGCAAGTAATATATTAATGGCCACCGGCGCAATACTTGTAGGGCTGGTAGGGCGCATTTATTTTCCTGATATTGCAATGCTGCCAAATGAAGATGCTGAAAACCTTTATCCGGTGTTTGCAGGTGAAAAATTACATCCAATTTTCCTTGGAATTGTTGTTGCATCAATATTTGCGGCTATTATGTCAACAGCCGATTCACAGTTGCTTGTTGCTGCTTCAGCATTTGTCAGGGATATTTATGAAAAAAAGATCAAGAAAAAAATTAACGTAAGCCAAATAAAGCTTGTTAGGCTTAGCAGGTTCATCGTGTTATTATTAGTAATTGCTGCATTAATACTATCAATTTTTGCACAAGAACTTGTTTTTTGGCTTGTGCTTTTCGCATGGGCAGGGCTGGGAGCAGCATTCGGGCCTGCCAGTATATTATCACTGTTCTGGCAAAAAACAACCAAAGCCGGGGTAATTGCAGGTATTATTTCAGGAGCTGTTGTAGTTATAATATGGAAAAGTGTTGAAGCTCTTGAAAATCTTATGTATGAACTTATACCGGGCTTTATTATTTCTTTTATAGTAATAATCATTGTTAGCCTTATTACTAAAAAACCCGATAACTGCGATGAGCTGATAAAGAAATTAAAAGATAACCAATCATAGCCAGCTTTATTACAATCAGCTACTTCTATACGAGCTACAATTATTAATCCATAAAGGATTGGAAAGTTTTTTAAAAAAAAATAAAGATTTTGATAGGGTAAAGGTGTACTTAAAGAGTCATAATAATAGAAACAGGAAATTCTTAACAATAAATTATTTTATAAACCTTTAAATACCTATTATTATGAAAACAAAAAAAATGATCTCCGTAATTGTCAGTATAGTACTGACGGTATTAGTATTTGGACAAGCAGCAGGGCAAGAAAGAAGCGCAAACTTTGTAACAGTTAGTGGTAAAGTTGTTGATTCTAACTCAGACCGTCCTGTAGCTTTTGCCAATGTTTATGTTCCCGGTACCCATGTTGGTACTGTAGCTAATCTTGATGGTAACTTTACTTTAAAAATTAGCAAAAACCTTAATGCTGATAAAATTGCAATTTCACATTTAGGATATAAAGTTACAGAATTCGAAGTTGAACAAAGAATAGGAAAGTACACACAATTTCCTTTAAAACCTCACTCGATTACTTTGCAAGAGGTTTTGGTAAAACCTCATGACCCACGGGAAATAGTTTTGAAAGCTCTTGATTACAAAGAAAAGAATTATACTACTTCACCTCATTTGCTTACAGGCTTTTATCGTGAAACAATAAAGCAAAGAAATGACTATATCTCAATAGCAGAAGCTGTTATAAAAATTTACCAGGCACCTGTTACTTCACCAATCAGGCACAACCAGGTTAAGGTTGTACAAGGTAGAAAAAGTGCTGATGTAGAAGATGCAGATACTTTGATTCTAAAGCTGCAAGCTGGCCCCAAAATGGCTAACATAATGGACTTTGTTCGTAATGAAGAAATTATTGTGGATAGAGAAACTATTGACTGGTATGAGTATGAATTACTTGATGTTGTGAGCATTGAAGGCAGAAGCAACTTTGTTATCGGATTTACACCCCGTGTAACTCTTCCTTTTGCTCTTAATATTGGTAAGTTCTATATTTGCACCGAATCTTACGCTTTTACAATGGCTGACTTTAGTGTTGACTTATCTGACAGAAATAAAGCAGCTAAACACTTTATTAAGCGCAAGCCGCTTAGGCTTAGGTTTACTCCAAGAAATACCAGGTATTTGATTACTTATACTAATGTTGACGATACATATCACCTTAATTACATAAGAAGTGAAATGGAATTCTTCGCCGACTGGAGAAGGCGCCTTTTCAGAACAAATTATAATGTTATGGTTGAAATGGCAGTTACTCAAAGAGAATCAGAAAATGTTTCAAGATTTTCAAGACAGGAAGCTTTTAGCTCAAGAAGCATACTCGCTGATGATGTATCAGTATATTTTGAAGAAGATTTCTGGGGTGATTATAACTATATTGAGCCTGATCAGTCAATAGAGTCAGCAATTCGTAAACTCAACAGAACACTGGAAAGTATGCAAAATAAAAATAAGTAATTGCAAAAAAGCTGTTTATAACTGTAAAAAGACACTTAATTCTTTATCAATTTATCGTTAAGTATTAAATTTACAGTGTAAAAACAAGAAAAAGGCCTTTGAAATACCAAGTTAGTTTCAAAGGCCTTATATTCCAAAATGTAGAAAATGACTATAAGAAATCCTGATATAGGTAATAAAGCAGAAAACAAGGAAAAAGCAGAGTTTGAAGCATTATTTAAAAAATATTATAAATCACTGTGCATTATGGCTTATGAAATTGTAAAAGATATGGATACTGCCGAAGAAATTGTTCAGGATTTTTTCTATAATTATTGGAAAAACAGAAAGTCTATAAAAATTAAAACTTCAATAAAAGCATATTTATATAAATCAATTTATAATAGCAGCCTTAATCATTTAAGAGCTTTATCTGTAAGGCAAAAACATGCAGAAAACACAAAGCACCAACATGAATATTTATCGCAAAATAAAACCTTACAGGATATTGAAGCAAAAGAATTAAGAGTAATTATTGATAAAACATTAAGCGAATTACCACAACGATATGCAAACATATTTTATATGAGCAGGTTTGAAGGACTTAAATACAAGGAAATAGCAGATACTTTGTCAATATCAGTAAAGACGGTTGAAGCTGCAATGGGAAAAGTGCTTGCTGTTTTTAGAAAAAAACTTGGTAATTATATTGATTTGAAACAATAAATTTTAGAATAATGAATAAAGATGTTTTAAACCATAATGAATATGAACAAATAGCAAGGTTGTTATCCGGAGAAATGGATAATGCTGAGGAGGAAAAGTTCAGGAATGAAGTTCTGGCAGATTCTTTAAAGCTTAATGCTTTTGAAGAACTGAAGAGCAAGTGGAATGATATCCCGGAACCGGAAGCCCACTCAAAAATAGATGCTGACAAAGCCTGGAACAGCCTTGATAAAAGAATTTCAGAGGAAAGCGATGAATACAGCAAAAGTGCATTTCCAACCTGGATGAAAATTGCCGCAAGCTGGCTCATTTTAATTGCAATTGGTACGGCAGTATGGTTTTTTAGTCAGCCGGCCGGACAGGATAAGAGCCTTATCACATTAATGAACTACAACGATAATACAACTCATGTGCATACACTACAGGATGGCTCAGTTGTATATTTAGCCAATAATACAACCTTAAATTTACCAATGGAATTTGATGGTAGCAAACGATATGTAAATGTTGACGGTGAAGCTTTTTTCGATATTAAGCATAAGCCCGAACAACCATTCTTTGTGGAAACAAAACAAGCTGTAATTCAGGTAATTGGTACTTCATTTAATATTAAAACTTCTGATAATAATATTATGGAGGTGTTTGTAGAAAATGGTAAAGTAAAAGCTCAACTAAGAAAAGATCAAAACAAATATGTGTATGTAAAACATGGTGAATTACTTACAATTAGTGATAATGAAATGATAAAAACTACCGGCGTTGACTTTTATAATACTGCATGGCGCAGACAGCACATGCACTTTAAGGATGAAAGGCTGGAAAATATTGTTACGGTTTTAAATAGAAATTATGATGTTGTTTTTGATATTGAAGATGAAAAATTGTATGGCCGTAAATTAACTGTTACCTTTTATAATGACTCAGTAAATAATATTGCCGAATTAATAGCTAAGGCACTAAACATAGAGTTTGTTAAACAAAGTGAATCAGAAATAAGTTTTAAAGCTAAAAACTGAAAAACAATAAACCATATAAAGCTATACCGGTTATTCAATTCTTTTTAAAGTTTTGGATAGTAATTATTTTATACCCATTAAACTCGTATTTTGCATATTCTGATACTATAAATAATGAAAAGATTTCAGAACTAAAAAATGTTGAAATACAGA
>PWND01000126.1 GCA_003557965.1 Bacteroidales bacterium
ATGGTCATGTTTTTATTAAAAGCTATCAGTGTGGTCATGTTTCTGCTATAATCGCTAACCTTAAGCTTCATACTATACCAATTACTCCGGATATCCTGATCTTTGAAAAACTGGGTTTCTGCATGTTTTCTCATACCGGTAGTGAAACTGAAACTTGCTCCCTCTTCTCTGGCTTTAACAATAAATCCCTGTCCTATAGCAATTTCACTCAGGCCACCGATTTCTTTGGTTGTGTTATTTACGGTTTGATAGCCGGGGGCATTTGCCGGATCATAAATATATAACGCCTGAAAACCTTCAAAGAATCCATCTAAATTGGTATCAAAAAAACTACTAATATCTATAGGAGCAGTAAAGGGGTTCCCTATTCCGTTCCAACCAAAGGTGGTATGCGTTAACCCTTTTGTGAGGTTATTGTGCCTGATTTCACCCTTAAAGGTTAGCTTTCCTGGTTGACTGGGTCCAATAATGTATGCCGTTCCAACTTGCAACTCACCCTCTTTGTTTTCATTGAAATAAGGTGTCCAACCTGAACCCTCATCATATTCGCGCATTGCATATATGGGTTCAAAATAACCAAGTACACCATGATTGTCAGCAAAAAATGACTCAAAGCTTTGCCCTGCCACAGATGTGGAGGTAATGTGCTGGAAGTTAGCATGCGTTCCATAGAGATATCTTTCAACTGTAGCCTCAACTCCTGCATTAAATAAGATTAAAGACGCGGTACTGTTTGCATTGGACTCTAGTAAAAGACCATTATTACCAGCATTATTGACTAAATTACCATTAACAGTAAATCTCCCTGCCGGATTAATAACCAGTTTTCCGTTGTTTCTAATGACCAATGATCTGTTACTGTTAACCGTCAAAGTTGAACCATCCTCAATAACCATTGACCCCACTTCAACGTTTGCCTGAGATATACTTGGGTTGTTGGGGGATGGCTGAATTCGAATGTGCACATTATGATCGGGATAACTTTCAGTGCTCCAGTTCCCGGAATTATGCCAGTTGCTATTTATTGTTCCTGTCCATATAGCTTCACCAATAACCTGGAACAATACATTAATGTAAACGGGGTCTATGTTGTCTGCAACTATCATAATCATCTCTGAGTAACTACCTATTTCAAGACCATTTTTGGGATTAACTTCAAATGTTGTAAAAACACCTAAACTCTCAAGAAAATCTGAACCCGGTCCTGAAATTTCAAAATCGGATTCCGATCCTTCAACTAATGTTACTGTCAGATTTTCGATTGGATTACCCCCGACGTTGGTAATTGTAACTTCAGCCGGAGGAACATTTCCATAGGATTCAACATAAAGACCAAAATCTATTTCATCTTCAGGCTGTATACTAATTGCATAGGGTTCGAGAACAACAAATATGACATCAAATGACTCATTAATACCATTGTCTGCAGAAACAACCAGAGTTGCCCCGTAAGTGCCTGCAACCAAACCCATAATTGGTGAAACTGTAAACTCAGCTGAATTTACATCATCATTCAGTGTTGTTGCTGTTAATTCGCCAATGTTAAAATTATCAGCGTCCGGACCTGAAATATCAACAGAAAGATTGGTAATAAATCCACTGCCTGTCCTCAAAACAGTAACTGTTTCTGATGGTGATGGATCATAACCGGCAATAACGGTTTCAAACTCAAGAGCCACTTCACCCCCAAGCTCATTGTTGTCAGAATCTTGAACGGTAATAGAGTATGAGTTTATGGATACTATATCAAAGGGTTCGGTTTCTGCTTGTGCTAATTCAAGATCTGGGTCTCCGGAGTATTCAAATACAAGTGTATATCCAATTCCATCTCTGTCTAATGTAAGCTCATCAAATGTTACTGTTCCGCTTAATATATCCTTAACGAGTCCTGTTGAGGGTTCCAATGTTGCAGCGCCTCCGGAGGGATCATTACCTAACCTGACCGTTAACTCCTGTGTTCCTGTAAGATTAACGATAGAGGGATTGCCATATGCATCGAAAGTTTGTATGGTAACGGTGCCAATGTTTACAGGCTCATCATCATTGTTTCCGGTGGCACCCAGAATTTGTTCAGTAATAACTAACCTGTCAACCACATTGGGCAGCACGTTTATCTCCAGGGTTCCCGGATTGGTTACCCATGGTGTTTCCACACTCAGATTCTGAAGACCTGCTCTGAAAAGTGTAATATCTTCAAATGTATAATCACCATCTTCAAATTGAACAACACCTTCGAAAAGAAGACCATCATTACCTTCATCTTCATTATCAGTAGCAAACGAAATAAAATGAGGACCATTCAGGGGATTGCCGGCTTTGTCCTGAGCGGTAATTAGTACCTCGAAAGGATCACCTGCAGAAGGGTCTTCATTGGGGACGAGTTCCAGAGAAAGGTTTGAGTTATCAGAATCTACAACTAAAACAGTCAAAAACTGTTGACTGTTTTCATCATTATCTAACCTAAATAAAGTATTTCTTTCACCTAAAGCATTATATGGTAGTGTTGTGAAAATGGAAGCAGCGCCATCTGTAAAATTTGTATCCAAATTATATAAAACCATAAATGCAGCAAAATCACCTACCAGTATGTTATATGAACCATTTCTTAAACTTCCATCAGAATTTGTAGCATTTATAATATTAACTTCAAAATTGACCCCGATTACTTGTGGTCCCGGATCAACAATATCAAAACTTCTTAAATCATTGATATTGCTAATATCGAATTCATCTGTTTCTATAAATCCTAGACTTTCATTTACAGCTGTGAAAACTAAAGTATATCCTTCACCCTCTTTGTTAATGGTAAGATTATCAAAAGTGGCCATGCCACTGCTGATGTCTTTTGTTAAATCACCTCCCAGGTTTGCATCTTCAAATTCAGAAGCATCATTGCTAATA
>PWND01000040.1 GCA_003557965.1 Bacteroidales bacterium
GGGATGTACCGGATGCAGATTATTGATGAAAAAACCTGTGGTATGCACTGGCACAGGCACAAAGGAGGGGCAAAGCATTTTGAAAAATACAAACAGGAAGGTAAGAAAATGCCTGTTGCAGTTGTGCTGGGTGGCGACCCTGTATATACTTATGCAGCTACAGCACCAATGCCCGATAATTTTGACGAATACCTGCTGGCAGGATTTGTGAGAAAAAAGCCGGTACGCCTTGTAAAATGCCTTACTCAAGACATTGAAGTTCCTGAAGATGCCGACTTTGTGATTGAAGGTTATATAGACCCCGCTGAAGAGTTTATTAATGAAGGGCCGTTTGGAGACCATACCGGGTTTTACTCCCTTCAGGACAAATATCCGGCATTTCATATAACCGCTATAACACACAGGAAAGATGCTGTTTACCCGGCTACAATTGTCGGAATACCTCCACAGGAAGATGCATGGATTGGAAAAGCATCGGAGAGAATATTTTTGGCCCCATTGCAGTTGGCAATTTTGCCGGAAATAGTTGATATTAGCATGCCTGTTGAAGGTGTTGTTCACAATTTAGTTATTATAAAAATCAAAAAAGAATATCCCGGTCATGCATCTAAAGTGATGAATTCTATTTGGGGAGCCGGACAAATGATGTTTAGTAAAATACTTCTGGTTGTTGATGATACTGTTGATATAGAAGATTACATGGAAATTGGAAGGCAGATAATCAAGAATGTAAATCCTGAAACTGATTTACTTTTAAGCAGCGGCCCGGTTGACGTTCTTGACCATGCCGGTAATAAACCATCGCTAGGCGGAAAAGTAGGGATTGATGCAACAACAAAAACTTTTGAAGAAAGCACTGGCTATAACAAGGCTAAAGTAATTGATGATGATGGCAAAGCAATTAAAGATAATATTGAAAACGCTTTTCCTGAAATAAAAAAAATCAATACATCTTTGTTTGAAAAAAATATTAATGTAGTTTTTGTAGGCATCGACAAAAACAAAAAGAATCATGTAAGCCTTGTTCATGATAAATTAACATCTATGGAGGTGGCTAAATGTTTGTTTGCCGTTGTTTACACGGATGTTGAGGCTGACTTTAACAGCCTTGATATGCTGATTTGGAGATGTGCAAATAATTACGACCCAAAACGTGACACAATAATCTCAGGTGATGCCGGCAGAAAAATTTTGGGTATTGATGCTACGAGAAAAACCGCCAAATATGATGATTTTGAAAGGCCATGGCCAAATATTGTTGTAATGGACGAAGGCACTATAAACAAAATTGATTCTAAGTGGCCAAAGTTTGGGCTTGAAAATTTTTATCCCTCACCATCATTAAATTTTATTAATCAAAGATACAAAGGGAAGGCTGTGGCTGAAGAATGACATGTGTGTTTTGAATAGCCATAATTGAACTTGCAATTGAAAGCATATGCAAGTCATCTTTAGGTTTTTATTCACCGAAATTGTTTAATAATATTTATAACTTTTTTCTTTCAATTATGCTGCTCTTTTAATACAAGCATTAACTTTGTAATGCAAACGACAAAAAATAAAAATGAATATATTTTCTTTAATATCTCAAGCCTCAAAAAATAACACAAAGCAACTTGCTGTTTTAATAGATCCTGATAAATCTGGTGGTAAAGGGATAAAAAAAACTATTGATATTTGTGATGTGTCAGGTGTTGATTACATTTTTGCGGGGGGGAGCCTGATAAAAAGCAATAGCTTTGATGATTGTATTCTGCAGATTAAAGCTTTATGCAATATTCCTATAGTTTTATTTCCGGGAAGTGTTATGCAGCTGAGCCCCCATGCAGATGCTTTGCTGTTTTTGTCTTTAATTTCAGGGCGAAATCCTGAGATGCTGATAGGCAATCATGTAATAGCAGCGCCTCATGTTAAAAATGCAGGCCTTGAAGTTATACCGGCAGGTTATATTCTTGTTGAGAGTGGAAAACTCACATCAGTGGTATATATGAGCAATACCACACCTATTCCTAACGATAAAACGGATATTGCAATATGCACTGCAATGGCAGGAGAAATGCTCGGGCATAAATTAATATATATGGATGCGGGAAGTGGTGCACAAAAAAGTATATCCAATGATATGGTAAGGCAAGTTAAAGCAAATATTTCTATACCGCTGGTTGTAGGAGGAGGCATCAGGGATGCAAAAACTGCGGAAGGCTTATGGGAAGCTGGAGCCGATATATTGGTTTTAGGCAATATTGCAGAAAACAAACCTGAAATAATTAAGGAAATTGGTAGCTTGATAATGTAATTTTTACATTAGTGAAAAACTAGAAGCAAATACTGAAAAATAAATAATTATAAAGCTAAAAATTACGGAAATATGAAATACGATTTAATAGTTATTGGTAGTGGCCCGGGTGGTTATGTCGCTGCTATCAGGGCATCGCAACTTGGGTTAAAAACTGCCATTATTGAAAAAGCTCAACTTGGTGGCGTTTGCCTAAACTGGGGATGTATTCCTACAAAAGCGCTCCTGAAGAGCGCAGAAGTATTTAACTACCTGAAACATGCAGAAAGCTATGGTGTTTCAATAAAAGATGCTCCAAAAGCCGACCTGAATGCAATGGTAAGCCGAAGCAGGGAAATTGCCGGCAATATGAGTAAGGGAGTTCAATACTTGCTTAAAAAAAATAAAATTGATGTTATTGAAGGGTTTGCAAAAGTATTGCCGGGTAAAAAAGTTGAAGTTAAAGATAGTAATAACAAAACTTCAGAATATGAAGCCAATCATATAATTATTGCAACAGGGGCGCGCTCCAGGGAGTTGCCCGCATTAAAGCAGGATGGCAAAAAGATTATAGGTTATCGTAAAGCCCTGGTTTTGGAAAAACAGCCCGAATCTATGATAGTAGTTGGCTCTGGTGCTATTGGCTCTGAGTTTGCTTATTTTTACAACTCTATAGGCACAAAAGTTACCTTGGTTGAATATATGCCTAATATTGTTCCCCTCGAAGACGAAGATATTTCCAAAGCTTTGGGAAGAGCTTTTAAAAAGTCAGGTATCAAAGTAATGGTTTCAAGTAGTGTTGAATCTGTTGATACTTCTGGTGAAAAAGTTAAAGCAACAGTCAAAACAAAGAAAGGAGAAGAAACTGTTGAGGCAGATATTATTTTATCAGCAGTTGGAATTACAACAAATATTGAAGGCATAGGACTGGAGGAAACCGGGATAAAAACAGAAGATAGCAAAATATTGGTAGATAATTATTACAAAACCAATGTAGAAGGTTATTATGCAATTGGCGATATTGTTAAGGGGCATGCACTTGCGCATGTTGCTTCAGCAGAGGGCATTACCTGCGTAGAGAAAATTGCCGGATTAAACCCCGAACCTATTGACTATAATAACATTCCGGCCTGTACATATACCAATCCTGAGGTGGCATCTGTTGGTTATACTGAAAAAGCTGCTGTAGAAGCCGGCTATAAGGTTAAGGTTGGCAAATTTCCTTATACTGCTTCAGGTAAAGCTACTGCAGCAGGCAACAGGGATGGGTTTGTGAAAGTAATATTTGATGAAAAGTATGGAGAGCTGCTTGGAGTTCACATGATAGGAGCAAATGTTACTGAAATGATAGCAGAAGCTGTAGTTGCAAGGAAACTTGAAACAACTGGGCATGAAATCATTAAGTCAATACATCCGCATCCTACAATGTCGGAGGCGATTATGGAAGCAGCTGCAGATGCTTACGGAGAGGTAATTCATATATAAATTATATCAATCCACATGTGCGGAATTTGTGGCATTTATTATAAAAAGGGAGAAATAAGCACTGGCGACTCTGCTGCTGTTAAAAAAGCAGTAGAATCGCTCAGGCAAAGAGGCCCGGAGTTTATTAATATTCAACAATGTGGGAAAAATGTTGCACTGGCTCATGCGCGCCTTGCAATAATTGACACAAGCCCGGAAGCAAACCAGCCCTTTGAAGACTCGTCAGGGAGATACATAATTACCTACAACGGTGAAATATTTAACTTTAAAAGTATAAAGCAGAAGCTTGCGGATGCCGGAATAAGGTTTAAGACCAACAGTGATACAGAAGCTTTACTGCAATACTTTATCCTTAAGAAAGAAGAATGCTTAAAGGAACTACAGGGTTTTTTTGCTTTTGCAATATATGATAAACAAGAGCAAAGCATATTTCTGGCACGTGACCGCTTTGGCGTTAAGCCTCTTTATTACTCCTTTTCAGGAGAAAAATTATTATTTGCTTCAGAAATGAAAGCAATGATAGAGCTTGGTGCCGAAAAAGAGTTGGATAAAGTGTCTCTTACTAATTACCTGCACCTGAATTATATCCCCGGCAACTACTCAGTTTTTCAAAATGTACATAAGCTCCCACCCGGAAGCTATATGAAAGTATCAGAAAAAGGAGTTCATAAAAACAGCTTCTATGAAATAAAAACGGATAATGTTGACTATAGAGGGTTGTCTTATGAAAATGCAAAAAGAATATTAATTGAAAAGCTTGAAGCAGCAGTCGAAAAACGACTGGTTTCAGATGTGCCGTTGGGTGCTTTTTTAAGTGGAGGTATTGATAGTAGTATTATTGCTGCATTGGCTGTAAAACATAAGCCGGGCCTTAAAACATTCTCCATAGGCTTTAAGGATGAGCCTATGTTTGATGAAACTGCTTATGCTAAAATGGTTGCCCAAAAGCATAATATTGATCATACAGCTATTATGCTTACTCATGATAATCTTTTGGATTGCCTGTATCCAATGCTGGATTATATTGATGAACCTTTTGCTGACTCCTCAGCCGTTGCTGTTTATATATTGTGCAAAGAAACCAGCCAACAGCTAAGAGTGGCACTTTCTGGTGATGGAGCCGATGAGATGTTTGCCGGGTATAATAAACACAGGGCTGAGTATAAAGCCAGGAAGGGTAGAGGCATTGTACATGTTCTAAAACTTTTATCACCCCTGTTGGGAGTATTGCCCCAATCAAGAAATAATAAGCTCTTTAACAAGTTCAGACAAATAAACCGCTTTGCTAAAGGTGCTGCGTTGTCTCACGAGGAAAGATACTGGCAGTGGGCCGGTTTTATGAATGATGAATCAGCTGCAGAATTTCTAATTGATAAAACAAGCACAAAAAATATTAACAGCAGAAAAGAAGAAATACTGAAATATGTAAGGAATTCACAAAACTTTGAAGCTCTTTTGTTACAGGATATGTCTATGGTGTTAACCGGAGATATGCTTACAAAAGTTGACATGATGTCAATGGCAAACTCGCTTGAAGTTCGTACACCTTTTCTCGACCATGATGTTGTTGACTTTGTGTTTTCGTTGCCGCTTCATTTTAAGATTGATAAGTTTTCAAGAAAGAAAATTCTGAAAGATGCATTTAAAGATTTTCTACCGGAGGAGATTTTACACAGGCCAAAACATGGTTTTGAAGTGCCATTGCTTTCATGGTTTAAGACGGACCTCAGGGAAAAAATTGAAAAAGAATGGCTTTGTGAAGATTTTATTTATGAGCAAAAGATATTCAACCCAATAGTTATTAACAAATTAAAGAAAAAGCTCTTTTCTGCAAATCCGGAAGATACCCCTGCAACTGTTTGGGCTTTAGCGGTTTTTCAGAATTGCTGGAAAAAGTGGGGGTTATAAGTAAATTTACTGACTTGTTTTTTAAGATTTTTTTAGTAATATTGCATTAAATATCAAGCCCATAATGCCAAGGATATTAAGGATATTAAACAGGTTTAATTTAGGTGGCCCAACTTACAATGCAGCCTACCTTACCAAATATATGGCACCTGAATTTGAAACCTTGTTGGTAGGTGGTTGTAATAATGCAAGCGAGAAAAATTCAGAGTTTATTGTTAATAATTTGGGAATTAAGCCTAAGATAATACCCCAAATGCACAGGGAAATCTCTCCTGCAAAAGATTACATAGCACTTAATGAGCTTAAGAAACTAATAAAAGAATACAAGCCTGATATTGTACATACCCATGCTTCAAAAGCAGGTGCGCTTGGCAGGCATGCAGCAATAAGCTGTAAAGTGCCAATAATTGTACATACGTTTCATGGCCATGTTTTTGACGCATATTTTAGTCAATGGAAATCTTCGTTTTATAAAAGACTTGAGCGGTTTTTGGCACATAGAAGCACAGGTATTATTGCAATAAGTGATATGCAAAAGAATGATCTCACTAACAAATATAAAATTTGCAGTAGTGAAAAGGTTAGAGTAATACCCCTTGGCTTTGATTTGCAAAAATTCAGGGAGAATATTGAACAAAAACGAAATGAGTTTAGAAGTAAGTATTTACTGAGTGATGATGAAATTGCAATTGGTATTATAGGCCGCCTGGTTCCGATTAAAAATCATAATTTGTTTCTCGAATCAATAAATATACTGAAAAGCAGAACTGATAAAAAAATCAGGGCTTTCATAATTGGTGATGGTGAGTGCAGGCAAAAAATACAAGAAAAAGCAAAAGCGCTTGGAATTGATTTTGTTAACGGATTAGAACCCTATACTAAAGCACCTCTTACATTTACAAGCTGGCTGACAGATATGGATGTTGTTAATGCCGGTTTGGATATTATTGCTCTGACTTCCTTAAATGAAGGAACCCCGGTTAGCCTTATTGAAGCACAGGCCAGCGGTAAACCCATAGTGTCAACGAAAGTAGGAGGAATCGAAAACATTGTTATCCCTGATAAAACAGCACTGCTTGCATCCGAAAATAAAGCAGAAGAATTTGCTGATAAGCTATATAAACTAACTGAAAACAGCGAATTAAGACATGAGTTTGCCTGCAACGGGTGGGACTTTGTTAAGTCTAAATTTCACTACTCAAGACTGGTTAGAGATATGACGGAATATTATTTCGAACTTATTGAAAAATCAAACCAGGGAAAAAAGAAGGTTATGGCTGTGCCTGCATAATTTGTAAGTTCTATAACAACTATTTAACAACCAACTGCATTGTAGTCCTGTTCTTTTGCTCAAGTAATATTTCTTTGCTTTCTATGATACTATTTACAGGCGCATTTTCATAATGCCTTATTGTTATCAACTCAAGCTTTTCATTATATTTTAAGTTGAAGTTTCTTTCCAGATCTTTAATCAATGATGGTGTTTTTGTTATATCAAGGTCAAAACACACAGAAAAGCTAATGGCAGAGTTTTGCATGAGGTTTATTTTTACTTCATTTCGCGCAAAGGAGGAGAAAATCAGGGAAAGGTTTTCTTCGGCAATAAAACTGAAATCTTTGGGCATAATAGAAAGAAGCACCTGGTTGAATTTGTATATATAAGACGGAGGATAATCAATGGTCTTATTCGTATTATGAATTACAGAACCTGCTTTCTGTGGATTTTCAAATGATTTAACCCTAAGAGGTATGCCTTTATTTAATAGTGGCTTTAAGGTTTTTGGGTGAATTACTTTTGCGCCATAATAAGCCAGCTCAATGGCTTCCTGGTATGATATTTCCGGCAATAAAACAGTGTCTTTGAATAATTTGGGGTCAGCGTTGAGTAAGCCCGGAACATCCTTCCAAATAGTAACATCCTTGGCATTTACTGAAAAACCAAAAATGGCAGCAGAAAAATCAGAACCTTCCCGCCCCAGTGTGGTTGTAAAGCCATGAGATGTGCCTCCAATAAATCCCTGGCTTACAACAATAGGGTGGGAATTGCCTTTTTTTTGGTTTAATATGGGAATTACATTGTTGTTAACAGACTTATAGGTTTGGTTCCAATCCGGCTTTGCACTCCTGTATGCCGCATTGGTAATTATCAGCTTTCTTGCGTCGAGCCATGTATTTTGTAGTCCGCGTTTATTTAAATAATGACTTATTATTTTTGAAGATATTATTTCGCCTGTTGAAACAATTCTATCATATTCAAAATTATAATTATTCCCCGGAGAATCTTGTATGTATAGGTGAAGGTGGTGAAAAATGCTTTCTGCTTCATAAAATATCGTATCGTCCTTTTCAAATAACTGCTCTAATATGTTAATATGATATTGCTTAATTTGATAATAAATCTGCTCCGCTAAATTTGTGTTTTTATTTATGAATGCTTCAGTAAGTTTTTCAAGTTCGTTTGTTGTTTTCCCCATAGCAGATACTACAACCACCAAAGGCGAATCACAATAATTCTTTATGATGGCAGCTGTGTTCTCAACTCCTTTATAATCATTTACAGATGCACCCCCAAACTTGAAAACTTTCATTAAATGGCTTGTTTTTTATAATTTCCAAAATTATAAAAAAAAGAAGCATAAAGTGCAGAAATGAAAAAAAGCCTTGCGAGGTTAATCACAAGGCTTTGAAACAAAAGGTAACATAAAAACTAAACAAACTTCAACTATCAACCAAAATCAACAATTACTAAACAAAAAACTACTTATGAATGTTTGAATTCTTTGAGAGTTTCCATTAATTTTTTTCTCGTAAAAAATATACGGCTTTTTACTGTGCCGATATTTAAGTTTAAATGATCTGCTATTTCTTTGTACTTATAGCCGGCATTATACATCTCAAAGGGCTTGCGCTGCTCAATATCAATTTTGTTTATTTCGTTTTCGATTTCCCTTAAAGATATATTTGCATCCGGTACACCAACTTTACTTGTTTTTGGAAGATTCAAATAATACAAGTCGTCTGTTTTGTCTAACATTGTATTATTCCTTGTGCTTTGACGATAATTGTTAATAAAAGTGTTTTTCATTATCGTGAAAGTCCATGCTTTTAAATTTGTATTATCAGCAAACTTATCTCTGTTGCTTAATGCTTTAAGGTAAGTTTCCTGCACAAGGTCTTGTGCATCGTCATAATTTGAAGTTAGTGTATAAGCAAAATACTTCAGGTTTTTTTGTAAGCCCAATAGCTTATGGTTAAATTCTATTGTTGTCATAATAAGACTCCTTTCTTTTTTGTTGTTTAACAAATTCTGATGTAAAATTAAACAAAAAAATATAACAAAAAAGAGTTTTAAATTAATTTAACTTATTAAAAAAAGCCCTATGTATTACTATAGCTTGATTATAGAGGTGTTTGGGGAATTAGGTAAATAATTATCTAAATCTGCAAATCAACTTATCCGTAATTTTACTGTTAAACAATACTTGAATAAGGTTTTATTTATAAAGATTATAAATAAAGGCCTTGATATACAAGGATTGTATGCCATAATATGAAAAAATGACTGGAAACAAATATTAATAAAAAATAATTATGAAATAATCTCTAAGATATCACTATAATCTTTGATTATATGAATGTTAGAAGGAGTTTCGATGTTGTGATTTTTTACTTGCAACCCGGAAATAAATATCATCTTATCTTTATGATTTGCAGATAAATTATTAATATATTGTTGTAGCTGTTCTTTTGTTTGCCCTGTAGTGAAAATTGTTAATAAAAAATCTGTATTGTGTATTTCCAAAACCCTTTTCAAATCATTAACCGGAACAGCCTGTCCCAAATATACTACAAAGTAACCCTGCTTTTTAAATAAATAATAATATACTAACAAAGCTATTTCGTGAAGCTCATTTTCTGGAAGGAATAAAACTATGCTTTTTGAATTTTTTGTTTCAGGAGCTTCTAAATTATCTATCGCTACAATAATTTTTTGCCTTAGTAAGTTGGAAATAAAATGCTCCTGAGCAGGATTTATTGAGCCAGCTTGCCACAGAGTGCCAACTTTTTCTAAAAACGGGAAAACTAATTCAGCAAATGTTCGTTCAATACCAAATTTTAATACGCAGGAAGAAATTACATTGTTAAAAACTTTCTCATTCAACTCTATTGTTGAAATCATTAAATCTTTTATATATACATCCGCATAGCTTGTACTGCTGCTTACCTCAATAATCTTATTGCAAATTTCGGAGGAAGACATATCAACTATTTCTGATATTTTTAAGCCACTTCTGTTGAGTGTGCTAATATTCATTAGCTTTTTCAAATCCTTATCAGAATAATACCTTATGTTTGTGGCAGTCCTTTTTGGACATATTATACCATATCTCTTTTCCCACATACGTATTGTATGTGCCTTAATACCGGTAATCTTTTCTAAGTCTTTTATTGAATACTTATTCACAGAATTATACTGATTTTGGTTAATATTACTCTCTTCCAGCTATAATAAAAATAAAGAATCAGAATTGTTTATAAAGCATAACAAATTTTATTATCCGTTGGTTCAATTTTTTTATTAAATTTATGACTTTAAAAAGCAGGAAAAAATACTTTGCTAGTTTTTTACTAAAGCATAACGATATTTACAATTTACTTATTTATAAATAACAAGATTTATTCTTGTATGTTTAATAAAAGAAATAATTCTTATCAAACCTGAAATTATTAGAATTATTTTATTTTAGGCTTAGGAAATTACATTATATTTGTGTTTTGTTTGTAAATATATAATAATTAAACTCAAACATATATGAAAGAATTAATATTAGCTCCAACAAAGACTACATTCGGAATAAACTTCGATTTTTTAAATGGTGTTCTGTCTTTTTCAGGAACAAGTTATCCTGATAATGCGATTGAATTTTTTCAACCTCTTACTGATTGGGTTAAAGAATATACTCAAACCCAGGATAGGCCGTTAATTGTAAACTTTAATGTGAATTATTTTAACACGAGTTCTTCTAAGTATTTGTTTAAAATCCTTGAGATTATTGATGATTACAAGAAAAAAGGCAATGAAGTCGAGATTTACTGGCATTACATTGAAGGAGAAGAGGACCTTTTGGACGCATGGAAAGAACTTGTTGATGAGCTTGATCTTGAATATGAAATTGTTATGGGATAGCAATTTTCATTTTCATATTTTTTCTTTCCTAATAAAAGCAAACAAAAATTGCTTAATTATCTTTTTAAAAACTTCTTAAATAAAAAACAAAATATGGCTGAAAACACATTGGATATCACTGAGCAGTCAGTAGTGTCTGACTTTTTAACGATAGGACAAGTACTAAATCAGACACTACAAACAAAAAACAATGAAATTCAAATAGAAAATGGTGTAGCAAGCGGCTTCAGCATTTTGGATGAGAAAATAAGCGGATTTCAAAACGGAAAACTTACAACTATTTTAGTCAGGCCTGGCATGGGCAAAACCTCTATGCTTTTGTCAATAGCTTCAAACATGGCTATTAAAGACGATTATTCGGTTGCAATTTTTTCTGCTGAGCGCAATGCTGAAAAAATTCTCAGCAGAATACTTGAAAGTGAAACGGGGATGTCTATTAATAAGCTAACAAGCGAAAAAATTAAAACCCGTGAAAAAGAACAACTGCAAATGCTTTACAGCAGCATCCAAAAAGCGAAGATTTATATAAATGATGATGCTAAAATGTCGCATTTTGATATTTATCAAAAAA
>PWND01000024.1 GCA_003557965.1 Bacteroidales bacterium
TAAAAAACAAAAAATAACAATTGATTTAAATAATAACATACTTCTTAGGTAATTGCTTTTTTAAAAATTCATAATATTAAGTTTTGGTATTTAACAAATTCATTTGCTTTGTTAATAATAAGGTTGTTTATTCAATCTTTTATATAATAACACCACTTTTGAGGAAAAACATCCATGTCGCAGCTTTGAAAATCAATTGTATAATTATATTCCCATGTAAAAGTGGTAATATCACCATTGCTCCATATAACTTTAATGATATTTCCAGTTACAGGGAACCGGTCATTAAAACTATACCAAGTTGGATTATGACTTAATGAAACTGGGTTCATAATGATATAAATTATTTAATATTTTCATAAATAATTGAGCACTAATTTGTCTAAGCTATTATTAATTAGCTTGAAAAAATTAAAAATTGTATTAGAAAAATTATTATAAAGGAAAACAATAATGATTTCAAAAGTATTACAAATTGTTTACACTAATGTATCATTTTAAATTTCAGTGGTTTTCATTAAATTATTTAATCTAAAATTTCTTTAGCTTATATTATTCTTTTTCCTATATTTGTAGTAATAGGAATTCCATATTATATTTTCTACTATATTTTGAACTTGAAGTTTTTATATATTTGATGCCCAATAACATTGGCATAATAATCAGTAAAAATCACTATTATGGAAAATACAACTGACAACCAGGATCAATCTTCAAGTTTATCCCAGGAAGATATCATTGATCAAGCATTAAATTCACCTGATTATTTTATACGTGTTGATGCTGTTAAGCTTATAGAAAATCAGGAAATTATTAAAAAAATAGCATTAAGTGATAAAGATTACTATGTGCGTCAAACTGCTGTTGGAAGGCTCGAAGAGCAGGATGTTTTAAAGAATATTGCATGTAATGATCAAGATTATTACGTAAGGCTTGCTGCTGTTAAAAAAATTACGGATGCAGATATTTTGGCAGACATAATTTTAAAAAGCCAGGACGACTTTTATATTTGTAAAGATGCTATAATTAAAATTAATAATGACGAGGTTTTGTTTAATTTAATTAATAATATAAAAGACAGGGATATTAAATCAGCAGCTGTGGAAGCAATAAAAAACCAGGAAATATTATCAAAAATTGCCCTGGAGAATGATGATTTTTATGTCAGGAGTGATGCTATTAAAAAAATAACAGATGCCCAATTGCTGTCTGAAATTGCAAAAAACGACAAAGACTATTACGTTAGGGCCCTGGCAATACAACTGATAGATGACTTAGAAACTATTAAGTATCTTGCTTTTAATGATCCTGATTACTATGTTAGAAATCAGGCCGTTGAAAAAATCAAAGACGACAAAACTCTTGCAGAAATAGTAAAAAAAGATGAAGACTTTGAAGTTAGAAAAAAAGCTATTGCACAAATTAATAGTATTGAAGTTTTAAAAGGTATTATGCCCGAGATTAAAGATCCATACATAAAAAGGAAAATAGAAGGCAGAATTTCTTTACTTTCCGCTTAAGCAAAATGCTATTTCAAGCCTATGCTGTACGTTATTAATTATTCACATGAACCGCACTTTAACATTGCGGCAGAAGAATATTTATTGAAAAATTTCACTGGCAACATTTTAATGTTATGGAGAAATAAGCCATCAGTAATCGTTGGTAAGCACCAGCTTACTATAGCTGAATCAAATCAGAAATATATACAAACAAACAACATACCTGTAGTCAGGAGAATTTCGGGTGGCGGAACAGTATTTCATGATACCGAGAATATTAATTTTACAGTTATTATAAGTAGCGAAAAGCCAGCAATAAACTTTCAGTATTTTACACTACCAGTTATTGATTTTTTAAAGAAAAAAGGCCTTAATGCTTGTTTTGAAGGTAAAAATAATATTAGGATTAATGGTTTAAAAGTATCAGGTAATGCTGCTCATATTTACAAAAATAAAATTTTGTATCATGGTACTTTGTTATTTAACTCAAGATTAGATGTTCTTAAAGAGGCTTTAAACCCAACAGGTGCTAAATATGTTAGCAAGGCAGTACAAAGTATAAGAAGTGAAGTTGCGAATATTAAAAGTTTTTTTGAAAGGGATATCAGTATTTTAGAGTTTGAAAACCAATTAAAAGAGTTTTTGATAAACCATTACAGTATAAAAGAGGATTATTTATTGTCAAACAGCGAAAATGAAAAAATTGAGGAACTCGTAAGTAATAAGTATTCTACTCAAGAGTGGAACTACAATTATTCTCCAGACTTTCACGTCAAAAATCAATTGCTTTACGATAATAGCACGGTAAATTTTTGCATTAAAGTTAAAAGAGGCCTTGTTACTGATGTTGAAGCAGACACTGAAGATTATAAATTAAACAAATTTTTCAGCATCATTAAAGGCCAAGGCTATTCTCCGGAAAATATATTATCCGCTCTCAATGAAGCCGGAATAGAGAAAGGCACAGATATATCAGATATTTCTACATGGAATATACTAAAGTATTTTTTTTAAAACCCATTCTTATACTGTTAAATTAGCCAGTTTTCTATCTTCTCAATTTGTCTTGCCCACCCGCAACGTCTGCTCCAGCATTGGTGGTTTAATAAGAACCTTACTTCCGCTTTCGGGAAATTTCGTGGCATTCAAGGAAGTTTGCTGTGTGATTGAAAAGGCGTTAGCCTTTTCTGGCTTGAGCTAAGCGTTCCACGAGGCAAGACAGTAAACTGCTTTATTAGAATTTTACAAATTTAGATTCTTGCCGGCTTGGAACGCGGGCAATAGCAAACTGACGTAGAAATGCCCGACAATTTTCCGTCAGCGGTGGCATTTTCTTTGCATACTTTCTTTTGTGCAATCAAAAGAAAGTATGA
>PWND01000128.1 GCA_003557965.1 Bacteroidales bacterium
GGGTTGGCCGTTAGAGGCTTGGTGTGAATCAAGCCCCAGATAAATGACAGATATGAGGTTTTTACCGATTACAGAACCCGGCTTACAGCCTGCCTTTTTCTTACACTAAATAATTTCTTTTATCGTTTTGTGAATTGGCATTGTTGGTTTACAGTATTGTTGAAAAATCGCTTTAATTGTTGATAAACAGACAGTACTGCATACTCAAAATATAACTAATTTCGTTGTTTAAAACCGACTATTATGAATGTAAAAAGATTTTTTCTATTAACAATCATTGTATTAATTGGTTGTTCGGGGATGTTTGCACAGAAAACTGCTGTTTACCAGCAGCCGGATGCCGACTACAGGCTTGCTCTTGACCTTTTTAATAAAGAAAAGTATGGAGCTGCAAAAAAACTGTTTGAGAGTACTTTAGAAAGTATTGATGATGTCCATTGCGAAGTAAGAATTAATGCGATCTATTATAAATCAATTTGTAAAGTTGAGCTTTTTCATCCTGATGCAGAATCTTCGCTCTTAACTTTTATCAGACAGTTTCCCACCCATCCAAAACAAGGAATAGCTAACTTGCAAATGGGTAATTTACAATACAGGAAACGAAGTTATGAAGCAGCAATTGAATGGTATAAAAAAGTAGATATTTTTGATTTAACACAAAGGGAAAGAGAGGAGCTGCACTTCAAAATTGGATACAGCTACTTTATGACTGACAATATTGAAAGAGCCAAGCAAAGCTTTTTTGAGATTCGCAGCCCTGCATCGCTATACTATGCACCAGCTCAATATTATTACGGGCATATAGCATATACAGAAAAAAACTATGAAACAGCTTTAATATCATTTCAAAGAATAACTGATGACAGAAGCTTCGGGCCTATTGTCCCTTATTATATAGCTCATATATACTTTTTGCAGGGAAAATATGATATGGTTATAGAGTATGCCCCGGATCTTTTAGAAGAAGCATCAACACGCAGAGTAGCTGAAATATCAAGAATAATTGGAGAGTCATACTTTAAAACAGGAGAATATGATGAAGCTATTCCATACCTGGAAACATTTCACAGCCAGTCACGTTCTGAATTTTCAAGAAGCGATCATTACCAGTTGGGTTATGCTTATTATAATTCGAGAGACTACGAAAATGCAATTAACCACTTTGAAAGAGTTACAGCAGTGGAAGACAGCTTAGCACAAAGTGCTTATTTCCACCTTGCAGACGCTTACTTAAAAACAGGACAAAAGAGATTTGCAAGAAATGCATTTATTTCTGCACATCAAATGGATTTTTTCCCTGCTATAAAGCAAGAATCATTATTCAATTATGCGAAGCTTTCATACGAATTATCATTCAGCCCATATAATGAAGCAATACTTGCATTTCAAAAATATATTGAAGATTATCCGGATTCGCCAAGAATATCAAATGCACAGGAGCATCTGGTTAATCTTTACATGACAACACGTAATTACAAAGCAGCTTTGGAGTCATTAGATAATATTGGTGTTACAACAAAAAGATTCCGGGAAGCTTACCAAAGAATAGCCTATTTCAGAGGTGTTGAGCTTTATAATAATGGAGATTATTCCGGTGCAATTGAACATTTTAAAAAGTCGAAAAACTATCCGGAAGAATCATTCATTGTGGCAAAATGTATATACTGGATAGCTGAAGCTTATTACAGAATTCAAAACTTTGACAAAGCAATTGAGTATCATAGAGAATTCTTAACAACTCCGGGAGCATTTGATTTAGAATATTTTAATAATGCTTATTATACTATAGGATATGCTTACTTTAAACAAGAGGACTATCATCGGGCATTAATAGCATTCAGGCAATTTATCAGAGGAGATAATTTAAGAAACAGGTTTGTTAATGATGCATACCTGCGAATTGCAGACTCTTACTTTATGACAAAAAACTACAGTAACGCAATCACTTTTTACAACAGGGCAATTGAGCTTTCGATTATTGACCCTGATTATGCAATTTATCAAAAAGCCCTGGTAGAAGGTGTACAGGGTAATTTTTCTGCAAAATCAGAAAGCTTAAAACTTTTGCTTGATAAGTACCCTGAAACAAATTTTGCTGATGATGCTGTTTTTGAAATTGCCAATACGTACATGGTTACAGATAAGAGCGAACAAGCACTGTATTATTACAATAAACTTATTGCGCAGCACCCACATAGTAGCCATATAAAAAGTGCCAAGTTACAAACTGCACTAATTTATTATAACTTAAACCGTGACGATGATGCTGTTGAGGTATGTAAAGCGGTAATTGATAGTTATCCGGGTACAAAGGAGGCCATGGAAGCACTTACAATTATGAAAAACATCTATGTTGGTTTAGACAAAGTTGATGAGTATTTTGCTTTTGCTGAAAATATTTCATTTGCTGATATATCTAAATCGCAACAAGACACTTTAACATACGTTGCTGCTGAACAACGATACATGCAGGGAGATTGTACAAATGCAGTAAAAAGTTTTGCAAATTATATTGAAAGTTTCCCAAACGGAATTTTTATAACACATGCCAGGTTTTACAAGGCTGAATGCGAATACAGGATGAATGAGCTCCAGGTTGCTTTGCGCGGATATGAGTTTGTATTAGAGCAGCCAAGGTCACAGTTTTCAGAAAATGCAGCATTAAGAGCTTCTTCAATACAGTTCAGAATGAATAATTTCGAAGCTGCTCTGAAGCATTATTTAACTTTAGAAAATGTTTCAGAACAAAGGAGTAATATTCTTGAAGCAAGAATCGGACAAATGCGCTGCTATTTTAAACTTAGCAGATTTGAAAACGCCATAGAAGCTGCAAAAATGGTAATTGACGACGAAAGGTCACCCAGGAATATTCTGCAAGAAGCTAACCTGTTAAAGGGCAAATCCTACTTAAGGACACAAAACACTGAAGAAGCGCAAAAATCATTTAAGAGAACAACTCAGCTTGGCAAAACCGAAATGGCTGCTGAAGCTAAATATAATTTAGCATTGATAGAATTCAGAAGCGGGAATTATGAACAATCTGAAGACATGATATTTACATTTATAAACGAAATAGCCGGCTATGATTATTGGTTGGCTAAAATGTTTATACTACTAGCTGACAATTACCTGCAAACAGAAAATATATTTCAGGCTAAGCATACTTTACAAAGTATAATTGATAATTACGATGGAGAAGAGCTTAATATGCTTGCAAGAGAAAAACTAAGCTATATTGAGGCTAAAAAAGATGAAGATATGATGAAAGAAGAGCCTGATACACTTGAGATAGAATTCTAAATATCAAAATCTATATTTTTTAACTGATTTACAAGATGAGCAAAATGAACAGTTTCAAAAGTCAAAAACACATATTAAAAGCTATAATTTTTTTACTGCTTATTACAAGCGCTTCAAAGTTATTTTCACAGGATCTTGACTTTGATGAAATAAAAGTTGTAGCTCCCTATATGCCAACAATTTCAGAAGCTTTTAAGATACTCGAAAACCCAAGTATCGAAGATACATTAAGCGTAGAAACAGAGTTTAAGTACAGCATTACACCGGTAAAAATTGACACACAGTTTGAGCTGGAGCCAATAAGTCCTGCAAGGATGCGCGGAGAGCCACTTCCAAAGCTTTATAAAGGCTTGGCTAAAGCGGGGCTTGGCACACACAACACTCCTTATGCAGAATTCTTTTATAATACGCTGCGCTCAAATGAGTATGCTTATGGCTTAAGAGCTAAGCACATTTCATCATCTGGAAAAATTGAAGGTTATGAGTTTAGCCAATATAGCGATAATCTTATAAATGCTTATGGAAAACGATTTTATAATGACCTCACTTTAAATGCTAATGCTGAATATAAAAGAGATATGGTTCATTACTATGGTTTTCAAAAAGACGACTTTTCTGATGACAACCAGGCTCTTGATTTTATTAATAGTTTACAAGGTGATGATATAAAGCAGCACTTTAACATTATAAATGCAAATATCAATTATAACACTACTCACCTTGACAGCACAAAGTTGCATCACTCAGCCGGGTTTTACTACAGAGCACTATTTGACAGATATGAAGCTACTGAGTACAAATACTCTTTCAAGGGGCATTTAGGCAATATGCTTCCTGAAGATCCGCTTGGGTTTAGTGAAACTCAATATTTTGACTTGTTTGTAAGCGCAGACTTATATAATTATGATGTATTTGACAATGCAGTAACAAATGGTTTATTAAGCCTGGAGCCGAGATTGTCATCAAAATACAGAGATTTTAAGTTTTATATAGGGTTAGATGTTGTTACGCAGTTTGATAAAAATACATATCTCAAATTTTATCCACAGGCACATGTAGAAGCAAGCCTTGTTGAGGATGTTTTAATTGCTTACGGAAGCTTTTCAGGTGGAATGGATAAACATGACCTTTACTCTACAAGCAGAATTAATCCATTTATAAACACAGGCACCGATTTACCGCTTAAATTCAGAAACAGGACTTCTGACCTTATAGGTGGTTTTAAAGGCTCTATTAGCTCTTATGTTGCTTATAATTTTAGTGTTTCCAATGCAGAAATTGAAAACTATGCATTTTTCGTAAACGATACTACTACCCTGCTCAATAACAAGTTCACTTTAGTATATGATGATATTCGCAGGTTGAATTTTAAGGGTGAGATTTTTACTCAGATTGGCGAAAGATTCAGGCTTAGGTTAGCAGCCGATTATTATGAGTTTTCTCTATTTGATGAAATTGAAGCCTGGCATGAGCCCACTGTAGTTGTATCAGTTAATGGAAGATACAATATCCAGGACAAGATAATATTGTCGCTCGATGCGTATGCACGAAATACTACTTATGCAAGAGGTTTTGATGATTCCGGAGAAGTTGAAAGGATTGAGCTTGAAGGCTTTCATGTTGATACAAACATCAGGATAGAATACCGATACACCAGGATGCTGGCATTGTTTTTAAACTTTAATAATGTTCAGAATCAATCACTGGAAAGGTGGTTAAATTACCCTACACAAAGGTTTAATTTTCTTGGTGGGGTGAGTTATTCGTTTTAAGGTTGAGAAAGCTGAAAGGTGAAAGCTCAAAGGTGAAAGCTGAAAGCTGAAAGGTGAAAGTAAATTATCGGTTTTACCATGCCTTTCCTAATTTCAACGGGACCTCTCACTGACGGTCGAGGTGAAGATCAACCAATCCACCAATTCCCCAATAAACTAATTTCCCAATTAACCAATTAACCAATTAACCAATTAACCAATTAACCAATTAACCAATTAACCAATTAACCAATCAACCAATTAACCAATTAACCAATCAACCAATTAACCAATTAACCAATCAACCAATATTAATAATAAGAAAAGAGGCTGCCTCTAAAATGAGACAGCCTCTTTTATTTTAAACCTTTATATTTAAAAGGTTGTTAGTCTCTGCGAAATAAATACCTGAGTTCGATTTCATTACCCATATCGATAGTGAAAGTACGATACACATGCATTTTTTCCCAGTTTAGGTACACAATATTAAAATCCTGAACAGAACCATCCGTTGCATCTAAAACAAGGTTTGACTCTGTAGCCGACCATGTACCTGCTGTAGCTCTTCCATCAACATTAACGAAGAGGAAGGTTTCATTATAGTCAAGGTGAAGCCTGGAATCAACTTCAAATATTTCAGGGAGATTCACCTGGCCATTCGCAATAACATTTTCTACTCTCCACTCACCCATTACAAGTTGTACGGGGTCCGGATCTTCCGGCTTAGCACAAGAGTTTACGAATAATGCGATTACTATTACTAAAAGAATATTTCTCAATTTATTCATAGTTTTATGTTTTTATTGTTTAATGAAACGTTTTACTTCAGTTTTATCTGAACTTATAACTTGTATCAGGTACATACCTTGTTTAAGGTTTTCAACATTAATTGTTTTCTCCTGATTTTCTGCATTATCAATGGTGAAAGCAGTTTCGCTCACAGTTTCGCCTGAAATACTTATAATTGATACTTTTACCTTTCCTTCCATGTCACCAAGCTGAACTGTAAGTTCATTGACTACAGGGTTAGGGAAGATATTGAATGAAAGTTCTTCAACTTCTTCCGGTACAAAGTCATCACCTTTATTTACAGTATATTCAAGTAAGCAACCGTCAATAGTTTCAACTACTACAGTATAAACAGCATCATCATAGATAGTGAGTGTACGGTTGTTGCCACCATTTAGCACCATCTCACCGTTTCTGTACCATTGATATGAAACTGCCCCGGTAGGATTAGCAGAATGAGGATTGAATTCAGGAACTGAGGCCATTAAAGTATTTCCACTAACCCAAATTGTAAGGTTATAAACATAAACCTTAACAGTTTGGATAGAAAATACTTCACCACAAAGATCATCGGCTTCACTCAAGTCATTTTTCCAAATTCTAAGTCCAAGAATTGCATCCTGAGTAAGTTCGTCAGTTGTAAGCATCAATGTTGCACCTTCTACAGCCAACTTAGCTTCTCCAACTGCCAGGCCAGTTTGGACATTATAAAGCTGATACCAAACATTATAATAATTACCATTGGGGAAGAAGAGAAGAACATGCGCTTCACCAGGCTCACACAACACATTTTCAATTATCATAAAGTCTGGAATAATTGGTGGTTGCTGAACATCTAAGTCAACATTAAGGACATCTGAAAACTCTGTACATACAGGAATAAATGGGTCAAAAGGATGATTAGAAACTTCAACTTCATATGCACCATCTTGATAAATGTTAATGACATGAGAGTTGCTAAAATCAATCACTTCCTCATCACGATACCATCTATAGTATTCATAGCCTTCTTCTGTTATAAGTGTTGCATAGCCTCCTTCACAGAATGCGTGATCACCTTCAAAAGTAATTGTAGGCTTAGCAGGCTTTTCTGTTATCGTTACAATAACTTCAACCGTAATAATATCATCACATTCTTCAGCATCATCTTCCACAACAGCGAAATAAGAACCTGAAAGTGGGAATTGGTCGAATTCATCATGCTCTCCAAGTGGTGTATTCATGTTATCTCTATACCATTTTGCACCAACTACTTCGCTATTTGCATTATCCCAAACACGTAGTTCAAGATCTCCGCCATCCTCGACTTCAAACTCACACAGAACGAATTCTTCTCCACCTTCAATATTTATCCAGTTTCCTCCAATATCAACTTCGTCCCACCTATACTGAAGAACGTAGTCTCTTACATTGAATTCAAGTTGTTCGTTCAATACTAATGTTTGACATTCAAGCTCACCATCTTCAGATGCTGCAATTACAACAACTTCTGCAACAGTATATGAATCAATTACACCTATTGAAATAGCAAAATCATCATCGTCGTTGAGCAGATCTTCATCTTCAGGATCAAATAGAACTGCATCACTTAACCACTCAAGTGTAACAGCATTTCTTACCTGGTAAATGAAGTAATCTTGTGGAGCAATAACAACAAAGCGCTCAGTTATTTCACAAGACATATCATTTGCTGCCTGAACGTTAGTATCTTCATCTATTTCAGGAACAATTTCCACATCAAGCTGAATTTTTGCAATATTACTTACAACATCATAATCCTGGTCAACTTCAATATGAATATCAACTTCTTCAGCATCAGCAGTTTCGTCAATAACTAATGTAATAATAAAGGAACCTTCTCCTTGTGTTACTCCAGTGAAGTTGTATTCTTCCCACTCATCACCATTAACAAAGACTTTAAACTCAACAGGTTCAGGTTCTTCTTCATTGTCAAATTCTGAGAACTTCCCTCTTATGTTGTAATCAATTGTTACTTCAATTTCTACATCATCACAACTAACAGCTTCATAGTAATATGCATCAGTTACTATATCAATTCTTTGCTTAGCAACAAATACCTCCGCTTCAATTGGCTGAAGAGGTACACTCAGGTAATCAACAGCAAACGGTGCAAGTTGTATATCCTGAATTTCAATATCACCCTTGGAAACTTCAACTCTCCAACGAAGTATTGTTTCTTCAGTCCTGGCATCTTCTTCAAGAGGCAGTACTTCATTAAACCAGCTTTCAAGATCTTCATCATCAAAGAAAACAGGATTATTAAACCTTGTATCAGGATAAGTATGTAATTCATGGAAACTACCACCACCGTCAACTGAATAGCTAAGAACCATTTTTTGCTCATCAGTGAGGTTTTCAAGTGCTTTTTCTATCTTAACCTGGAATTCAAGGTTTTCTGTATTTGTAAGGTCTAATGGATTAGTATAAATTTCACCCATAGTACCTGTTGTTCCGGTAACCATGAATGGCTCAACATAGGTAAATTCATCAAAATCATCATCAGTAAGTACTGTATTATCAGCCTCTTCTAATGCCTCTCCTATGTTACCCATTGGGTTGTTTCCTGACGCTTTAATAACAAAGTCAAGGTCGCCATGAGCATAAGGTGGCAAGTCTCCTACAAACAGGTTGTCAACACCTTGCTGAGCATCTAATAACCAATCATCGTTGTCATGATCTAACAAAATCAGGTTAAACCAAATATCATCATAGTCAGAAACATCTATTGTGTTTTCCAATACAGCCGAAAACTGTATTTCTTTACCTGCAAACAATACTTCAATTTCTTCTTCATAAACGGTTCTTAGAACATCATTGAATATTGTTATATTTTTAACATTACCTTCCTCATATAATTCTCCTTCGAAAACAGCAATAGCTTCAACGCCATAGTTGCCTCTTTCAATGTAGAAAGGAATATTAGCAGTGTATTCACCTGTTTCAGTAACTACTCCGAAAGAAATAGTTTCGCCTGTTTCAGGATCATAAACAAAGTCGTCGTCTTCATTATCCCATAAGAAAAACTCTACTTCTGTTCCTTCAGGCAGAGCTTGTTTCGGTTCGTCATTATTATCAAGATCAAGCTCCCAGCTAAAGTTAAACGCACTACCGTTAAACAATGTAGGTTCAATACCGTTAATTTCCACTAACGACCATGTGTAGTTGTTGATGCTTGGCCATTGTAAATTAATATCTATCCATGCTTCAAAACCTTCAAACACATTGCTGTCGCCAGCCTTAATAACAACTTCCGCGATACTCCATGTATCTTTACCTTCACCTAAGTTAACTTGTTGCTTCCACATAAAATGTGTGGCATCAGTAACAAATTCAGCAGGAATTGGAACGGTATAAGTGTGAGTGCCATCAGCATCAAGGAATCCAAAAGCACCAAACTCTGAATTTGGAACAACTAATGGTTCAAAAGAGCTGCCACCATCTATTGAAACAAGCAATTGCGGAAGAGTGCTTGTGCTAACGGTAATTTCATCAGCTTCATATTCAAACTCAAGCTCAACATTTGAAAGTTCTGATAAGTCAAATGCTCTTAATAGAAGTCTGCGGTTACCTTCCATATTAAACTCTCCGACATTAAAGTCAAGGCCTTCAACTTCAAGTATATCATCTTCTGTAACCTCAATTTCAGTATCAGGATAAATAAGAGCATCACCTTGATAAGCAACAATACCTAATTCGTAGCTGTCAATCAACTCATCATCATCAATATGATACCATGGGAATGAAATCATTTGTAAGTCTTCAATTAAGCTTGCAACGCCAGTAGCATCAGATGAACCTAACTCTTCATATTGTTCATTGCCGTCATCATCAATTTCTGCTTTTACAACAGCAGCAAACTTAACATCTGCCGGCCATTCACCATAAGTTGAATATAGCATTTCAAAAATCTGCTCTACATCAAAAGTTTCATTATTCTCAGGACTAAGCAACGTAAGCTTACGAGCATCTTCAGCTATAGTATTAACAACTAAAATTGTGGAAACCATGCCATCTTGCTCACAAACAAGTTCTTCACCTTCTTCAGTATATGCATAAAGAGCCTGAACATATACATCATATTCACCTGTAGGAACGAATTCAGGGATAAATGCAACATCAACCAATGTATCATTTTCCGTAATCATATATGGTCCAAATACAAGCGCTTCACCCGTATTTTCATCAATTAGGACATCATCAGGATAATAATCTCCTGTTTCAGTCAGGTAGAAGAAAAATTCAGTTGCAGCCGGGAATGAAGGTTCAGTACTTTCATCATTATAAGCCCATTCAAATGTAAATTCTTCACCGGCATAAGCAATAGGATCAAGAATTTCATCAAGATCTTCGTCAATATGTGTCCAGCTATACGCAAGATTAAAATCGTCATAAGCATCACAATCAAACAGGTCATCTGTCAGAACCAAGTTTTGCGGAGATCCAATAATACTGTTATCAAACACAATCAGGTTGTTTTCACCTGAAATTGTAATAGGGCCAATGAATTCATCATTATCTACAATCCATAAACCATTATTTACTTCTTGAATCCAGCGAAAATGTGTTGCATCTGTGAGATATTCAGCAGGAATTAAAACTTCATAAAAATGCCAACCTGACATCTCCAGTCTGTTCAAATGCGAATATGTTCCAAATTCCAAATCTAATTCAAGTGTCTGATAAGTTTCACCATTATCTATAGATACCTGAACCTTTGGCAATGTGTATAATGATGGATGATTTATATTACCAAAATACCAAAAATTCAAATATACATCTTCTGCAAAACCTGATAGATCAAATGCATTTGTTATCAAGTATCGAGGTTCATCCTGATCAAACACGAAAGTATGAGCTGCAGGTGTTCCACTTAATTCCAGAACCTCATTTTCATCAATTGTTATAGTTGCCAGGTCTAACTTAATCTCATCATATAATTCCTGAGAATAAGCATAAACCTTCATTGGAAATACATTTCCATCATTATCTATATCAATATCAAAGTATGCTTCAAGAGCTTCTTTCTCAGGCATATTAAATGTAAGTCCATGCTCACTCGTTTCATTGCTTTCGTCTAATAACAAGAACTTGTTATTTCTTTCGAAACCAAAAGCAAACCATGTATCATCAGGCCATACTCCTGTTGTAACATACTCAATATTATAATCTTCGCCATAAACAAACTGCTCTACTTCGTTTACTTCTTTCATATCTTCAAAAGTAATAGAAGGATTTGCAATTAGTATAGTTTCTGAAGCTGACGAAATATTAAGCGCTAAAGGCCTTTGTAATCTGTGTCCCAATATTTCAGCATCAATACTACCTTCCGGCCCGTCTCCATGTGGCCTGAAGTGTACATCTTCAGCTTCAAGAGGTATATCGTTTGCATCAACAATATCATATAAATCAACAGCATAATGGAAAAGATATCCTTCAAAACCTTCGGCAACCTCTTTAGAACCAATCTCTATCCATTCAGCATCATCATCAGTAGGATCGTCAAGGGTGTATAATACGAAAATAAGA
>PWND01000137.1 GCA_003557965.1 Bacteroidales bacterium
GCATTCTGAATCCCAAAAATAAATTACAGTATATTTAGCATCAACACTATGAAGAGATAGCTTTTCTTTTTCGGGGGTGAATACTTCCATATCAGGAGCTTTTGCACCAATTAGCAAAGGCCTTAAAGTTTCTGCCCGCTTAGCTATCGCTTCCAGCCGGTCTTCACTTATCCAGTCTGCTTCGCCCTTTAGATAGTAATTGTCAGCAAGATGCACAAATAGCTTGTCAATGCCCATAATATTTGAACGGTCTGAAAAATTCATAGCAAACCAAAGTGTATATTTAAAATTTTCATCGTGAGCCCTTGATTTTTCAATAATAAAATCAGCAGCACTAACAATGCTGTCAGGTATCTGAATAACTACCGAACTAAAAAAATGATTAAGTTTCTGATGATAAACAGGTGTGCGAATCAGCCTGTCATCTGAAAAGTCTATGTTTTTCCAGTAATCCTCGATGTATTGAAGATATAGCAGCTTTCTGTCTGGCATTCCGTCTTCGTTTAACGGTGCATCCGGGATGGGTACATCTTCTTGCGCTTTTAAAACCGCTGTAAATAATCCATCCGGAAAATTGTTAATATGGTCTGCTTTAAGCTTCTCGGCTTCACGTTCTAATTTACTATACCTGTTTCTCAACTCCTGATGCTGCTTGTCATCAGGTTCAAGCTCCATGATCTTTTGCCTAAGCTCTGACATGCTTTCTGATAAAGGGCGTAATTGCCGCATATAGTTGTAAAAAGAATCATTTTCAGGCGAACCTGAAACTTCCATAGCACCAACCAGGTTGTCGGCTTCAGTTTTTATCTCAAAGTGCTGGTCTTTATCTACAATAATATCAAAGTATCTGTCACCCGGCAATACAATCATATACATGCCTTTGTCAAGGCTCTCTTCTCCGGTAAACTCAAAGAAACCCTTGTTGTCAACTATCGCAGTATCTTTAACATACTGGCTTGCTCCATAGTAATATGCCAGAATAGTAGTAGTATCTTTAATACCTTCAATATTAACCTTAATATGGTATCCGGTTTTAGCAGCAGAGCAGGAAATCCCCAATACAGCAATAAATAACACAATAGCCGAAACAAATTTATACCTAATCATAACCGTAAAATATTTTAAGTTTAAAAAATTATTTTTCATTTTCAAATACTAACTCACCACCAACAAAAGTTTGTTTTACCTTTTCAGTTAGAATGTCATCAGCCGGAATTTTCATAATGTTGTTGTCAAAAACAACAAAATCGGCAAACTTTCCGGGTTCAAGGCTTCCTTTTTCATTTTCTTCAAACTGAGATTTCGCTGCCCAAATGGTCATTGCTTTTAAAGCCTCCTCCCTTGATAATGCATTTTCCATTTGAAATCCATCTTCCGGGATGCCGTCGAAATTTTTTCTTTCAAAAGCGGCATAGAATCCATATAATGGGTTTATTGGCTCTACAGGAAAATCGCTACTGTTTGGCAGCCACGAGTTTTGTTCTAAAAGCTGCTTAAGGGCATAAGAATTTCTCAATCTTTTTTCGCCAATGCGATCTATGGCCCATAGCATATCTGAAGTTGCGTGAATAGCCTGAACAGATGGAATGATGCTATACTGGCCAAATAAATCAAAATCATCGGGATGAATTATTTGGGCGTGCTCTATTCTCCACCTTAAATCATTTTTTTCTTTTAAAACATCAGCAAAAATATTTAATACCATCCTAGCTGCAGAGTCACCTATACAATGAATATTAAGCTGGTAGTTATTTTCATAAGTTTTGTTGGCAATTTCAGCAATAAATTCAGCAGAATTTTCCAATAAACCATAGTTTCCGGGGTCGTCACTGTATGGCTCTAAAAGTTTTGCACCTCTTGAGCCTAAAGCACCATCAGCAAAAAGTTTAATAGACCTAACATTTAAGTGTGGTGTTTTATAATGTCCGTTTTTAAGGAAATGCTCAAAGTTTTCTTCGTTAGGATTAAGCATTGCATATACTCTAAGCTTTAGAATGTTGTTTTTGTGCAATGAATCAATAATCATGATGCTTTCTTTATCAAGTCCTGCATCACTAACACTTGTTAATCCTACAGAAAACAAATTTTGCTGAGCCATATCCAAGGCATTATAAAGTTGGTCTTCAGAAGGTTCAGGAACAACTTTGTCAACAAGGCTGATTGCATTACCAACTAAAATTCCTGTTATTTCCCCGTTTTTTGTCCTTATTAATCCGCCTTTAACCTCTTTGGCTTCTTTAATGCCGGCCCTGTTAAGAGCTTCAGTGTTTGCAATAGCAGCATGGCCGTCAACCCGCCTTAAAAGCACCGGGGTATTAGGAAATACCTCATCAAGTTCTCTTCTGTGAGGAAACTTTTTTACATCCCATTCATTCTGGTCCCAGCCTCTGCCAAGAATCCACTCAGATGGAAACTCCTCATGATGTGCTTGTATTCTTTCAATTACTTCTGTAAATGATTTTGACCCAAAAAGATCAGCATGTATTAAGCTGCGCCCATAACCAAAATAATGCGAATGAGGGTCAATGAAGCCGGGATATATAAACTTACCTTTGTAGTCTATAATATTTTTTGATTCATATTTTTCCAAGATCTCTTTATTGCTTCCAATGTCAACTATTTTTCCTTCAGAGATTGCCATGCTTTCTGCTATGCTGAAATCTTTGTCTGTCGTATAGATTGTTGCGTTATGTATAATTAAATCCACTTTTGTATCATTTTTTAAATTATAATCACATGAACTAATAAGTACTGGTATAACTAACGAGATTATTATGATAATTGTTCTCATAGTAGCTTGTTTTTATATGTTTTTACATTATTATTTTTCAATTTCCACACTTACATTTTTTACTTTTCCACCAA
>PWND01000215.1 GCA_003557965.1 Bacteroidales bacterium
CCAAAGACAAGATGTTTGGATTATTATTTTCAAAAGAGCTAAAAAGCATCGACAAAGTTCTCAGCGATATAAAAAGGCCTTATGCCGCTATAATTGGAGGCGCAAAGGTATCAACAAAAATCGATGTTATAAACAACCTAATTAACAAAGTGGATGATATTATCATCGGGGGGGGCATGATGTTTACTTTTATTAAGGCACAGGGCGGAAAAATAGGAAACAGCCTTGTTGAAGATGATTATTTACAAACAGCACGCGAAATACTCTCTTATGCAAATTCAAAAAATGTCAATATTCATTTGCCGGCAGATTCGATAGTTGCTGATGACTTTTCCAATGATTCAAAAACAAAAACATGCAGCAGCGATCAGATACCTGGGGGTTGGATTGGAATGGATATTGGAGAAAAGTCACGTCAACACTTTTCAGCAATCATAGAAAAATCCAAAAACATTTTATGGAACGGGCCTATGGGAGTAACAGAAATGTCTAATTTTGTTGCCGGCACCGAATCAATTGTTAAGGCCATGGTTAAAGCTACCAAAAATGGTGCATTTACACTGGTAGGAGGTGGTGATTCAGTTTCCGCGATAAATAAAGTAGGAATGGCTGATAAGGTAAGTTATGTAAGTACCGGTGGCGGAGCTTTACTGGAGTATATGGAGGGAAAAGAGCTTCCCGGGATTAAGGCAATAATGCAGGATAATTAGTATAATAAGCACAGAAAGCTGTTGAAGTAACAAATAAGGCTGAATTATTAAAATATATTTTTTTGATAATTCAGCCTTATTGTTTTAGCTGTAAACAATTACAAAAAACTTTTTATTGTCAGATATTTTTCTCATCTTTTTTTTCTAAAAGCAACAACAGGTCCTCAATAACATTTTGTAAGTATTCAATACAGGATTCACTTTTAACCACGTAATTATACACCTCCAACTCCTGCAGCTTGGCAACAAGGTTCATGTCGCGTTGTGCAGAACACACTATTATCGGTATTTCAGGATGAGTTTCCTTAATTTTTCGTATAAGGTCATACCCCAGAATATCAGGTAGCATAAGATCGGCAACAATAATATCCGGATTTTCATCAATATTATTAAGCAACTCCTGGCCTAAAACAAAGTTAGTTATGGAAATATTTTTTATAGAGCCGAGACATAGCTTTAAAAGCATTCCTTCGGTCTTATTATCTTCTATAACAAAAACTTTTCTTTTTTTATTACTACTCATAAAAAATCCTTATTCTATGCAAAAATAAATTTGCATAAATTTCAACAGTTCAATAAAAAGGTTAATTAACAGTAGACAGCATGCCAACTGCACAGCCTTCCTTATCACCTTCAAAATAAAAGTGCAGATGATATCTACCACTCATGCCAACTGGATATTCAATGTGTGGAAAGTGCCGTTCCGTGTTAATATCATATGTAGTTGCGATAAGTTGATCGCCACGATAAAGGCTTATTATAACCTGTCCGGGCTTGGTTTTGTCATTACAGGAAAATATTCTGTAAGTTGTTCCACGGTTTAAAATTACTTCGAATTTATAAACCCGGGGGGATCCAGCACTTCTTTCAGTATGTTGAACAGGGAAGCTTCGAATGAATCTTGCATTACCCAATTTTGCATGGCAAACATCAGTAAGTTCATCTCCACATTGCGCTTTTACTTCGAATGTATAAATAAAAGTCATTAATGTGGTAAGTACTATAGTATAAAATATTTTATTTATCATAATCATTCGACTATTTTATTTCTTATATATTCAACTTGCTGAGCAATCCCTTCAATTATCTCTTCTGTGATAAATACTTCACTACTTGAATTATCAATAACAACCCTGGCACCATTAACTTCTTTGACCTCCGGCTCAGCATATATGTACTGTATAGTAACTTTATCAAATTCTTTTTTCAAATCCAATAAATCCAAAAACAGCTCATCAAACCTGGGATCATCTCTATAGTTGCTCATTAAAAGTAATATATTATCCAGAACAATTTTTTGTTCACCTATACGCTGATGAATCAGATCTTTGTTAGGCGGCATTGTTTTAACATTAGTTGCAATATGTATACTTTCAATCCATGTTCCATACGCTATGAGTACAGCTATGCTACTACGGCCCTGGTTTATCAGGTATTGTGTCATACTATCAAAACCACGGTTGGTAATGTATAATACAGAATCAACATTGCGGCTGCTTTCAGATAACCTGTTGAGTGTTTCATAGTCAAAAAATTGCCCTATGCGCAAATCCTCAGCAAGGTTTCTGACATTGCGCAAATAAGAAAGAGTTGCCACTGTCCTGTCGTATATGTTCATATAAACCAGGTCTGTACCATATACGCCAAGATTAATAGCTCTTTCAAAATTTGTGTTGTAGTTGCTGATATTGCTTGTAGGATTAAGCAATTCCTGTGAATAAACTACATTCGAGCGTTGCAATAGAACAGACATTTCAACCGGGTTTGGTACTGATGTAATCATCTCCCCTACAGCTTGATCGGACATTTCCATATCATCAGCAATCATTTTGTCAGATAAAAGGTCTGTGGCTTCCTCTCTTCTTTCCGGAGCACAAGCAACAAAAACAAATGATATAACCCCAGCAATTATTAACAAGGAGGGGATAATTTTTTTAATCATAATAAGCACTTTCATAATATTTCATATTACTTTATACAAAAATAATTAAATTCCTGATTTTCTAATCAAAAAATCACGAAATTTATTTCTAATGAATTTAATTTTAATTTTTATCAGCGGCACAGCATTTTCTACCACAAAAATTATTTTCGAGAAAGACTGGTAATACAGAGTAAGATAAAGTAATAATGTAAAAACCCAAAGGATTGTA
>PWND01000284.1 GCA_003557965.1 Bacteroidales bacterium
TCCACTTCTTTCCAATCACCTTCATAAACATCCCCATTAGTATATTTCCTTATCCCCTTACCATGCATCATGTCGTCTTTCCAATCACCTTCATAAACATCCCCATTAGCATATTTATATATTCCCTTACCATGCAGCTGGTCGTCTTTCCAATCACCTTCATAAACATTGCCACTAGCATATTTCATTATCCCCTTACCATGCCGCCTGTTGTCTTTCCAATCACCTTCATAAACGCGCCCATCATCCCATTTCATTATCCCCTTACCATGCCTATCCCCTTCTTCCCAATCACCTTCGTAAACACCGCCATCATCCCATTTATATATCCCCTTACCATGTAAATCCCCTTCTTTCCAATCACCTTCATAAACAGCGCCACCATCCCATTTCATTTTCCCCTTGCCATGATACTTCCCTTCTTTAAAATCACCTTCATAGGTACATTCCTTCAAAAATTCTACTACCTTGCCAGAAATAAACTTACTTCTTTTAAAATTACCTTCATAAACTTCGCCATTCTGTTTTTCTAACCTCCCCTTACCGTGATGATCCCCCTCTTTCCAATCACCTTCATAAACATCCCCATTTTCATATGTAATTATTCCATGGCCATGAGGCTTGTAATAACCAGGGCTACCAGAATAAGCCCCCTGATATATACCCCTTTTTTTAATTACGGAAGATCCGTAGTTACAGTTTCGATATTCAAATTTCTTGGTCGTAAGTATCCTGTGAATATTTTTCAGCAGTAATGCAAGTATCTTAAAAATACTCTTTAAAATATTTAATACCCTCATTGATATTGTTTTATGTTATTTAAAACAGTTATTTACATATTATTGGAGCGGCTTGATAAAATTAACATGCTGAAATTCCCTAGGAAAAATGCCATATTTAATGATTTTTAAACTTGAATGGGAAACACCGCAATACTTACAATAATACCTATTTGCCATACTATTCAATTTATATTTACATATATTTTTTTATCACAAAAAGATTGCCCCTATAACTACTGCTGCAATAAATCCTACTGTAAGTCCAATACCATTAGCCCATTTGATTTTCTGTTTAAACACATCCCAACTGGGTTGAAAAAAATAATCTGACATTGAAACTGCAAATCCTTCGCTAACGGAATAGGCAACGAAAAAACCTATTAAACCGAAAATAGCACCTGCTCCCAAAAAACCATCTTCAACAAAAAGGATCATTATTAAGAATAACCACCCAATTACATTACCTATAAATGCTAATCCTGTAATCACTCGCATAATAATTAGAATTTAAGTTATGAAATAAACTGAGGAAGGGTATATGTGGTCATTAGAATATAAGCAGGTTCTCTAAAAAACATAAGCAAATGAGAATAATATAGTGTCTCCTGAAATTCGATGTGCATTGTATTATTCATAAAATCCACGTAACTCATTTGTTCATTATTCTTTACGCACCTCGTAAAAAAATGTTACGTTTTTGTATGCGAGGATAATGAAATAACGTTCCGAGGGTTCATCGAATCCAAGTGTTATGGCTAACCTAAACCCTCCACTGTCTTTGGCTTCTGCTATTTCTACAGTATTACCTGTATCAAGAATGGTCTCTTTCCAGGAGCTAGTTAAATAAAACACCCTCTTTTGACCGGATAAGTTTGTTTTGATGGTATCTGACCGGAAAGCAAAATGAGCATCGCTAACATCGCCTTTTACAGCTGAAGCTGAATACTCGCTTACGACATAGGCGCTGTAATCTACATTATCTGTTTTTAGCTCCTGGGAAAAACAGGCTAAGGGTAAAATAAAAATGATCAAAAACAAAAGGGGATTTGGTAAATATTTCATGGTTCGCTAATTTTTTTGCCACAAACAATTGATTATACTTTTGGCTAAAGTATATACGAGGGATCATCCGGAAAAGTTCATATTGTTCATACGAGAGTGTATACAGATTTTATCATTTTTTTATTGTTCATACAAGAACTCCTACTTACCCGGAAAAGAGAATTAAGGCCCGGATATTCATTATTCCCCTTGCGAATCCAAAAGGTGTCGGGTTGGTTGATCCGGAAATCATTTTACTCCATAAATTGATTATGGTTTCAATTAATATAATTGTATTGGAGTAAATAGTATTAACCAATAAAATCGAGCATTTATGGAAAACCCTGATGAGTTTAAAAGAACCGAATTTGAAATTATAGATTTGTTCATGGTAATGGCTGATCTTAAAAGGTATTTTGTCGGATCAATGCATCGTGGCAGAGATAAGGAAGGCAACGAATTTGTTTCCGGAAAAGTTACTGTTGAAGAGGGGGTAATAGTTGGGAGGGCAGCGAATGACAAAAAGATGACCAAACAACTTGATGTTGTATGTAGGTTTAAACTGGATTTTGGGTTGCATAATAAAGAGGGTAAATCCACGATGATTTTAGGAACAAAATATAATCATAACTAAGATATGGAAAACAAAACACACATTATTGAAAATCCATGCATACGAACTGAAGGGGGAATTATAAAGGAAGGTGGTTACTATTTTTATAAAATAAAGGGCAAACCATTCAAATACCTGATTATTGTTGAAAAGGTGCTGGAAAACAACAAACGGCAAATAACTTTACGAATACATATTCCTAAACTTGGTAAGACAACTGAGATTAATCACCCGGAAAACCAGTCGGATAAAGATTGTGAATGGCAAATATTTGATGGTTATACTAAGGATGAGCTGGATATTCCCGAACTGAATATAGATTGATTTTTATTAACCTGGAAGTATTCAGGGGCGTAATCTATTATTATGACTTTAAGAGGCTTATCTTTTTTAACCGAGATTTTCAGAGTTTAAA
>PWND01000357.1 GCA_003557965.1 Bacteroidales bacterium
ACAATAGGGCATGGAGCAGAATTAGAAAAATTAGCATTGCCTGGATGCCAAAAAGAGATTATATGTTTTCTGGAATTTGGTTTTGATTTTATTTGATTCAATATGTACAAAAGCTGATCAAAGCATAGTACGCCATCTTTAACACTTAGAAAATTATTGTTACTTTTAATCCATTTCTCCTTTGCATTTTCTATATTTTGAGTTGGATAAAATCTCCAAAACCTACCATAAGAAGTTTCAAGGTAGTCGTTTTCATCTGCCCAATTATTCCATATGCTGGTATGCTTTTTTAACTCCGTGATTCTTTTTTCTCCCGATATCATCCAAAGCAATTCTGCAATGATAGTTTTTGTATATATTTTTCTAGTAGTCAATATTGGAATAGTTTCGGTTACATTTACTTTATAGTTAAAAGCAAAATAGTTTATTGAGTCTACTCCATTAATCTTGGAGGTGTATACTCCTTCTGAAAGTACCTTAAGAATTATGTTTTTATATAACTCCATAATATATTCGGTCTCTTTTTTAGCTTACACCTAACGGTCGAGTGTATGTTTTGGGCGGGAATTATTTCTGCTTCATTTTACTGACCTGCCTATTCCCATCTTGAGCAAGTTATTCAAATTCGCGGAGATGCCCGTCTGGAATATACACTTTGTTGGCATTTCGTGCATTATTCCTCACCTTTAAGTCGTTTAATCTCCTTATCAAAATCAGATATATAATTTTTATCCTGTATCTTTCTATACTTATCATACTCTTGTTCAGCTTTGAGTCTTGCCTCTAAAGCCTTTACTTTTCCTTTGTCTTTTAAAATCGGGAAGTTTGATAATTCCAAAAACTGATGTAGGAAATTAAACCATTCTTGCATAGTTGTTGGTATCTGTCTTTCTGCTCTACTCTCAGCTAAATCAAGGTAAGCCGATACAATCCGATTAAGCTCTTTTATATGCTGCTCGTTTAAATAGTTTTTTGCAACGGAAACATCTGACTTTAATATCTTTCCATCAGGTGCATGTTTCCAATTTGTTAATCCAATGTATAATTTTGTTGCATCCACTGAAGAATATATAATCTCTGCGGCAGTTTTACCTGTTATAGCCCAATGTAGTTTATTTTGAACAGTTGCAAAATAATCCTTGGTCAAGCTATCTGTATTATCATAATCAATCGATAAAGCATAAATGTCCGTAATCTTTTGATAGAATCTCCTCTCACTGGCTCGAATCTCCCGAATCCGTTCAAGTAGTTCATCAAAATAATCTTTCCCAAAATGCTTGCCTTGTTTTAAACGTTCATCGTCTAATACAAATCCTTTGGTAATAAATTCTTTTAAAACCTTAGTTGACCAAATCCTGAATTTTGTTGCTTTGTTTGAATTGACGCGGTATCCAACAGCAATAATGGCATCAAGGTTATAAAAAGTTGTCTTATATCTTTTTTCGTCTTCGGCAGTATGTTCCAAAATGGAACTAACTGAATCTTCCTCTAATTCACCTGTTGCGAAGATGTTTTTTAAATGTTTTGTGATGGCCGGTCTCTGAACTCCAAATAAATCAGCAATTTTCTTTTGCGTCATCCAAAAAGTCTCGTCGTGGTAGAAAACCTCAATTTTTATGTTACCATCATCGCCTTGATAAAATATTATTTCGGATTCTTTTGTCATTTAAATTTTTATCTCAAAAATAGACAATTTCACTTCGTAACATCGTAGCACTGCAGTTTCTTTGCATGAATGCCAACGGTCAAGTGTATATTACGGGCGGGAATTTAAACCATTTATTTTGATTGACCGGATCTTTCCCACAAAGAGCAAGATATAAAATTCTCCTAAGATGCCCGACTGAAATATACACTATGTTGTAGCGCGTTTTTATTTCCTCAGGAAAAAAATATTATAGTGCATTATTTTTGCTAAACTATTGAATTAGTTTTATCTTTACATATTGACAACTACATGATAATGTAGTTACTTTATCCAGAACCTATTTGGTTTCACTTATAATTAATTGAACTTAATCTAGCGAAATCATGGAATTATCTGGTTTATACTTATCAAGATTAATCAGTATAAGTTTATGGATTTTGTTTCCAATAAATCCTGAAATACTTATAAGTGCAGAGCAACAAGAATTTAAACTATCTGGAATTGTTTTATCTGCAGATAATTTTCCGCTTTCTGGAGTTAATGTTATTATCAAAGGGACTGCCGAAGGAACCGTTACTAATCATCAAGGATATTTTTCACTTACAGTACCAAATGATGAAATAGTCCTTTATTTTTCTCATCTTGGTTACCGGGCAAAGGAAATAGCAGTAAATAAACATCAAACTTTAACAATAATACTGTCTACAGATCCGGTTGGTTCAGCTATTAAAAGAGCCCATAATAATATAAGAAAAAAACAATATGGATATGGATCACGCTGGGATACCTATTGGGATTTAATGGAAAAGGCTCAAAAAGATATGGAAAGCCAAATTGAACCAGATTGGGATAGATTTTGGGATCTAATGGAAAAAGCCCACGAGGATATGAAAAACCAGGTTAAACCAGATTGGGATAGATTTTGGGAATTAATTGAAAAAACTCAGCAAAATATTAGAAATCAGGTTAATTAACAGTGGGATATAATTCAGGGTAAAATTAAAAATATCAAATAACCTTGAAATTAAAGAGTCTCAAAATGAAAACTTAATGTAGATATTTTTTAAACTTCCTGATAAGTTCATTCAGAACCAAGTAAGAATAAATGCGCTACAATCGAGTAGGGAAAGATAAGGAATTAATCCTTATCTCAGCCCTCTCACACCACCGTACGTACCGGCCGGTATACGGCGGTTCGCT
>PWND01000307.1 GCA_003557965.1 Bacteroidales bacterium
GTTTTTGCACGGCAGAGTAGTAGATATGCTGCACTTCCCCATAATTAATGGTACCTTTCCCTCATGGATGCCATACATGGGAGGCGAAGAATTTGTTTTTTTCCGGCCTGTATTTAACGTCGCAGACACTGCAATTACTGTAGGCGTTCTTGTTATTTTGGTTTTTCAGAATAAAATGTTCAAACAAGACAGCATTGCAAAATCACCTGATAACAACGAAAAAAACACTAAAAGCGATGTAAAGCTGCATAATGATTAACAAACTATATTATTCTATCATAATTATTATTTCTTTTTTCTAACTTAGCTAATTCAATTTAAATAAAATGGCTCGTCAGGAAGATATTATTATTGGCAGAAGGCTGAAAACATCTATTGTTTCCGCTGTTGTTAGCGTCACATTAGTTCTTTATGTGCTTGGCTTGTTAGGCCTTACTATACTTCATGCCAAAAAACTATCAGATTATGTAAAAGAAAATATCGGTTTTTCAGTAATTATGCACGACAATGCAAAATCTACTGAAATCAGCGTTTTGCAAAGGTTTATTGATGGTATGCAGGGTGTTAAATCTACTGAATTTATTTCTAAAGAAAAAGCTGCACAGGAATTATCCCAGGAACTGGGAGAAGATTTTGTTGAGTTTCTTGGTTATAACCCTCTTTTCCCAAGTATTGAAGTTAGGTTTTATGCCGATTTTTCAAACCCCGACAGCCTTAAAAACTTTTCCTCTTTAATTGAATCCGAAAGGATTGTTAAAGAAGTATATTACCAAAAATCCCTTGTAGAATCAGTTAATGAAAACGTAACAAAAATAGGAATGGTATTACTGTTGTTTAGCGGGCTTTTACTGGTAATAGCATTTGCACTGATAAACAACACAATCAGGCTAAGTGTGTTTTCAAAAAGGTTTTTGATTAAAAGCATGCAACTTGTTGGCGCTACACAAGCCTTTATCAGAAAACCATTCATTATTAAAAGTATTTCGCAGGGAATTATCAGTTCATTTATTGCCATTGCATTACTAATTGCCACATTGTTTGGTGCTCAAAGGCAAATACCTGAACTTATAGAGTTTCAGGACCTAAACCTGCTTATGTCTTTGTTTATTATTGTTATTTTTATTGGGATAATAATTGCGTGGATTTCTACGTTTTTTGCTGTAAGAAAATATCTCAACATCAAATCTGACAACTTATACTTATATTAATCCAAAGTAAAAAACATTTTACCAAATAGATAAACCATGAACAAAAAGAAAAAAAAGGAAGAAAGTGGAATTTTGTTTGACAAAAAAAAATATATGATTCTTATAGGTGGTATCCTTGTTACTGTTGTGGGTTTTTTGTTAATGATTGGCGGCGGCACCGACGACCCCAAAGAATTTAGCTACGATATATTCAGCCACAGAAGAATAACACTAGCCCCAATACTTGTTTTGGCAGGATACGGAATAATGATTTATTCTATTATCACAAAAAAAGCTTCAAACAAAAAACAAGAAGAACAATAATTCCCTATAAAGCAGTAAAGTAGAATTTTTTAATAAATGTTTTTTAGTATGACGTGGATTGAAGCTTTAATTCTAGGAATAATACAGGGTTTAACAGAATTTTTACCGGTTAGTAGCAGCGGACACCTTGAGCTTGGTGCAGCCTGGCTCAACCATGAAGAGGAAAACTTAACCTTTTCAATAATTGTACATGGAGCAACTTTTTTAAGCATTTTAGTAGTATTTAGAAAAGATATCGCAAACCTGATTGCAAGTTTCTTTCGTTTCGAGTGGAATGAAGAAACTAAATTTATAATGCTTCTACTCATCTCAGCTGTGCCGGTTGGTATAGTTGGAGTGTTTTTTAAAGGCAATGTTGAGTCTTTCTTTGATGGAAATGTGCTACTGGTAGGCTTTATGCTGCTTGTTACGGCTACTTTGTTGTTTCTGACAAAGTTTGCCCCGCCAAAAAAAGGCGAAGTAACATTAAAAAAAGCTATACTTATCGGAATAGCTCAAACCCTTGCAGTGCTCCCTGGTATCAGCAGAAGTGGAGCAACAATCAGTACCGCGCTCTACTTAGGAGTGGATCGTGAAAAAGCTACAAGGTTTTCTTTTTTAATGGTGCTTATTCCAATTTTTGGAGCCAGCTTTTTAGAAGTTCTTGACTTAGCAAAAGACTCAACAGAATCTCAAATCGGAGTTCTGCCACTCGCCGTAGGTGCTATAGGAGCATTTTTTGCCGGGCTTTTTGCTTGTAAAGCTATGCTTAATATCGTGAAAAAAGGCAAAATTATTTATTTCTCTGTTTATTGCCTGGTAATCGGACTAAGTGCGATTATTATCGGGTATTTTAATTTGATTTAATGCAGCTTGACAAACTTAGTAAAGAAGATTTCCTGCATGGCCGGATTCTATTAATTGACAAACCAATAAAATGGACATCATTTGATGTAGTCAATAAAATAAAATATGCCCTGAAGTACAGGTTTGATTTAAAAAAAATCAAAATCGGACACGCCGGAACACTCGACCCTTTAGCTACAGGGCTTCTGATTATTTGTGTGGGGAAAAAAACAAAATCAATTGAAGAGTACCAGGCCTACGAAAAAGAATATTCCGGCTCATTAATACTTGGTGCTACTACACCTTCTTTTGACCTTGAAACAAAAATCAATGAAGAATTTATTACAAGCCATATTAATTCTGAATTAATTAATAAGGTTGCTGCAAGCTTTGTTGGCAAATCTGAACAAGTCCCCCCGGCTTTTTCTGCTAAAAGAATCCAGGGAAAAAGAGCTTATAAAATTGCAAGGAAGGGCGAAGTAGTTGAAATTAAAGCAA
>PWND01000197.1 GCA_003557965.1 Bacteroidales bacterium
CAAAACCCCACCGGTGGTCGCCACGCTTCCGGTCACATGGAAGTTGGAGATGTTAGTGTTGCCCAACAAGCGTCCAGCCAGAATTCCGGTGGCATTTCCTGTCGACGTTACATCGGCGTTAACCAGACCAAGATCGGAGATAACGGCATCATCCAGGTCTCCAAAAAAGCCGATCACTCCACTTTCGCGATCGATAAACAGACCACTTATGGTAAATCCGTCACCGTTTAAACTACCTGTAAAGGGACTGATCGGGTCCCAGCCTTCGCCTGAGTTGTAGTCAGCGTACCCATCTGTTTGCTCATCAATATCATTCATCAGAATATAATCACCGTCCAGGTTATTTCTGATGTCATCGAGGTCATGCCAATCAGATATTTCCGTTTGTCCTGAAGCATAATTCGGAAAAACTCCAATAGACAATACCGGAAACAAAACCAGAATTGCAATAAGTCGAATTTTAGTTTTCATACCATCTCCGTTTTATTTGTCTGGATTATGAAGACTATACCAATTTTAAAATTTCAATTGATAGTCTGTATTTCATGCTTCTTTATTTAAGCACATTACGGTTGATCTTTTGGTACCGGAAATTCCAAAAGAGAATTCTTCCACACAATTGCACAAACGATTGTTCTAAACAATAATATCTTTATTTTAAAAAAGCAATTATTATTTTAAAGCCGTTGCGGTCGGGCAATTATAGTAAAATTGAGAAAGCACAGGTATAGAATTTGTTGTTGAATTGACATTCAATTGTGGAACCTGCCTTTTAGATTTTTACCTGTTATTTTTAATACAGCTCATCCGGATCTTTCCACACTTCAGGATCATTAAACAGTTCAAAACCTCTATAGTCTTTAGCAGGAGTTTTAAATCCGGCAGCGATGAATTTATCTTTGAGTTGATGCATTTCATTAAAATCACCGAACAATCCGAAAAATATATTATCCATTATTTTCCAGTATCCACTCAAATCGTAAGCGGCTGTTCCCCATTGATCCGGATATTCACTACTAATGTTCTCGTATAAATCAAGTGCAACCGCCATATAAGCTGCACGTGCCCTTTCTTCTCTGTTACCATGTTGTAAATTGGAAATTATCTCCTGCTTGAACTTTTCCACTAATTGATTTTTTTGATCTTCCGGTGAAGTAACCAAGACTATCGGAGCAGGGACTTCTGATGGTATTTTGTAAACCATTGTACTGTCTTTCACAATTTTTTCACCCCCGTTCTCCTGATTAACCATTTCAAACACTTCAATGACACGGTCTGAAAAACTGGTAATAGTTTCATCCATAGGCATATTATCACGTGTAGTGTTTTTGTAGCGATCAATAATGGTCCAATTGTGCACCATTTTCCGATATCCGTATTTCACCCCGAGAATAGTGCCGGCCATAGCAGCTGTATTATCGGCATCCCAACCCATATTAAAACAAAGTTCTAATGTTCTTGCAAAATCACCCTCTCCATACAATAAAGCTGCAATCGTGGTCGCTGTATTTATTTCTACTCCATTCCAGTTTCTTGTTCTTTTTGTATCACCTTCCAGCGTATATGTTTCCTTTATCAACCGACGGGTATCTCTCCAGTTATCAGGGAATTGGCTATGCCAGGATTTAACATCATTGATAATCTGCAGGATTACAGACTCAGGGTCCAGAGCAGCAATACCGGCATCCAATATTTTATCAATGTCGTCCTCAATAAATGCAGTAGAAATCATTGTGGTAAACAATTGCGTTGCTTGCGCCGGTTCTGCACTAATGGCTACAGTCGCGTAATTTAATCCAATTTTTGCAGCCGTTTGTGGCATAGCAGGTGCTGTAAGTGCAAAAGTTTCAGCTATAAACATCCCTGAAATATTAAACCCTGCCCAGGGATTAAGTGGGGTAAACCCAGTATATGGCGGCTCAATACCAATATCCATCAGATATCGGGCATAACCGTTTGAGCACCATATTCTTCGATTTATTTTTTCTTGCCAGAATGAAGTGATTTCCTCCGGAGAAAGCAGCACTTTTCTTCGATTCTGCATTTCATAGATATAGATCCACTCTATATCTGTATCATCATCGGTCCAGCCCCCATCAGGCAATGCAGGAACATAATCAGTGACATTTCCAGGTTCATAAAAATATTCGTTTTCATGAGGCAGGCCATTTAAATTCCCCAGTATTTGACCCAGCATTCCCCCCCTGATTTTATCGGTAACCGGTTCTACCGGGATATACATGTAATTATCGTCGGAGGCAGTATCCACCCCACATCCGGTGCCGGAAATTGATAGTATTGAAGTAATAAAAATAACTGTGATTATTTTCCGAAATGGTTTCATAATTTGAAATTTAATTACGGTTCGTTGAACAAGCCCTCATTTATCTATCATTTTTCACTTTTGGCATTCTTCTTTACTTTTTGAATTACCCCCCGTAGTCTTTCTACCTTTTCCGGATTAAGCTCAAACTGATTGTACCTTTCCGACACATCTTCATCCATATTATACAGCTGCGAATCAGTTACTTTAGGTCCATCAGGATAAATGGTACTTCTGGAGCCAGGTGGGGCACTTTCTATATATTTCCACGGTCCCTGCCTTACCACCAACGCTCCACTCCCGCCAGAACTTAAAACCATTGAAGATCTGATCTGTGGCGCTTCGGGATTTTTCAAATAGGGCAAAAAACTATAACTATCTTCTCCTTCGTCCTTGTTCAATGCATCCCCGACAATGTCAGCAAAAGTTTCCAGCAAGTCCGTTGTCACAATCATACGATCACTGACTTCTCCCCCTTTAATGTGATTTGGCCAATGAACGATAAA
>PWND01000314.1 GCA_003557965.1 Bacteroidales bacterium
ATTTACTGCCATTACCTCAGCATAAATGCCTGTTTGTCCGGGGAATTTATTTAACTCACTCAAAACATCATATATACGGTCAGCACCAAAAGAAATGCCAACACCAGAAATATTTGGCAAACCAAAAATTCCAGTCAGGTCGTCATACCTGCCTCCTCCGCTAATACTTCCCATCCCAACATCAACAGCTTTTACTTCAATAATAGCTCCTGTGTAGTAATTAAGGCCCCTGGCCAGTGTAAGGTCAAGTTCTACGGGAATATTAATTTTCATTTTTGATACAATATCAAAAATCTCCTCCATTTCGCCAATACCTTTCATGCCAATTTCAGATGAACCCAAAACTTCTCTTAACTGGTTTAGTTTTTTGCTGTTATCGCCATGCAATAATAAAACCGGTTCCAGTTTGCTGATTTTTTCATTACTTATACCTTTTTGCTGTAATTCAGCTTTAACATTATCAAGTCCAATTTTTTCAAGCTTGTCGATTGCAATGGTAATGTCAATAATCTTATCAGCTTCATCAATATATTCAGCAATTCCTGAAAGAATTTTCCTGTTATTCATTTTAACAACAACTCTGACATCGAGCTTATTAAAAACATTTTCAACAATACGAACAAGTTCAGCTTCATTAACAAGCGAATTGCTGCCAATAACATCAACATCACACTGATAAAACTCTCTGTATCTGCCTCTTTGGGGTTTATCAGCGCGCCATACAGGCTGTATCTGGAATCTTTTAAACGGGAAATTTATGTTATGCTGATATTGTACAACATACCTTGCAAAAGGCACTGTAAGGTCAAATCGCAATGCTTTTTCACAAATCTGCGGCGAGACTTTATTTGAATCCTTGTTTTTAAGATCATCGGAGTTTGCTTTTGATAAGTAATCTCCTGAATTTAAAATTCTGAATATTAGCCTGTCGCCTTCCTCTCCGTACTTGTCCAAAAGTGTAGAAAGGTTTTCCATAGCCGGTGTTTCTATCGGGCTGTAACCATAGAGCTGAAACACATCTTTTATTGTATCAAAAATATAATTTCGCCTCGATATTTCTAAAGGAGAAAAGTCTCTGGTACCTTTGGGAATACCAAGTTTTTCTTTTGTCATAAATTTGAATTTTTACATTAAAAAAGCAAAAATAACTTGTTTTACTTTATTAATGATATTTTTTTGATATAATTGAAATGCATTTTCCTCCTGGAAGCAACATAAGAAAAAAGGCTGACAAATTCTTAAATCTGTCAGCCTTTAGTAATAAATTCACCCAATTACTTACTATCTTCTCATTCCACGGCCACCTCGCCTTCCGTCGAAGTTTCCTCTGCCTCTTTGGCCGCGGGCATCAAAATATACTTTTTGCTCATCAGTGAGTAAGCCTCTTACTTGCTGATGATGCCTTGCGTTACTTTTTAATTGAGCTTTTCGCAAATCTGTCATTTGATCAATAATTGCATCAATCTTTGTCATATCAGGTGAATCAGATGTCATTAGGGTGCGCTTTCTTGCACGAAGTTCAGCCATTTGATTTCTGTGATCTGTAGATTTTTTAAGCTTTTCTGTTCTTAAATCACTTATTGCGTCAATTTGCTCATCAGTAAGATCAGGGATAAATGTGCAATACTCTATTCCCTGTCCACGCATTTGCTGCCTTTCGTCCTGAAGTGCTCTTTGCTGAGGCCTTGCATCCTGCCTCATGCCACCCCTGGCGCCTCTTTGTGCCATCACTTCTACTGACAACAATATAACTGATGCTAATAATACGAATGAAAAAATTCTTTGTGCTTTCATAATTATATTTTTTTAGGTTTGTAATTATTTACTTCTTTGATGAAATAAAACACAAAAAGTTTAAATTTGATTTTTGTTAATTTTGCTTTCATTAAATTTTTCACAATGAAAACTTCTCCCTTTAGGAAATTTTTAGTTTATAAAATTCTAATATCTGTGCTATTATTATTGGTTCTGCTTAGTTCTTGCAGGCAATATATGGAAAAGGATGAGGCAATGTCACATCTTAAAGCTTTCGACAATGAAATTGTAGGATTATTAAAAAACCTTTTTGAAACTAAGTCATACAGATCTCTTGACTATATAACAAGTATTCCTGATGCCCCAATACCATATATTTTTCATAAATCTGAAAGCCCGGGAGCTGCGTTTATGTATGATTTCAAAAATGTTAAAGGTATATACAACCTCGATACTATAAGCAATACATTTATCAAAACAGCTGTGAGTGATTCAGTAATAATAAACTATTATAGCCCGGAGCTGAATAATGCTAAAACACAATTAATTATTGCCCAATTTAAGGAAGAACCCACAAATAGTGCATTTTTATTTCCAACTGAGATTGATATGGTTTTGTTAATAGAAGACAAAACTGTTATGAATATTGATCATATAGCAGAGATTGAATATGGCATTCCCACAAAATTAGATTTTATTGGAGCCTTCGACAACTACAAAATAAAATCCAGCATTAATACAAAGCTTAGAAAAAAAAGAGGCCGTTTAAAGTTTGAAACATATATTTTTAATAGTAAAGAAAATGTTTTTAGTTGGGTATTAAGAGCCGGTTTAGGTTTTGAAGAGAACATTTCTTATAATTTAAGAAAGGTAAGAATGGATGTAAGCATGTTTCCTGTAAAAATAAATATCAGGGTCAATAACCATAAAATACCATCAATCACCAATGATTATGTTACTGAGTTTAATAAAAACAGTAATATTAGAATCCATTCAGCAATAAAAAACAAAATTGTTGGAAGAGTTGAATTACGGACTAAAGAACATAGTGATAAGCTCGACTATGCTGTCCGCTTTAAAGATGACAGCTATGTTTATATTGAGGATTTATTAATAAGTGCCAGAAATATCCTAAATATAAAACTATAGGATATTAACAGCTTAAAACCTTGCTCTTCCTTTATGATTTATTGTATTATCGAAGTGTTCACTGGAAACAAGATCATTGGGATAAACAAAATAACCTCCGTTGGCATCCAGGTCAATACCTGTTATATAAAAAACAGCCTGCCAAATTAGTAATGAACAGTACCAATGAGTGTTGTCAGCCCAGTTATCTCTTATTCCATCTTTCACCATTTGATCTATTTCCGGATTTCCCGGATATCTCTTTATAGCATTCCAGCTTGAATAACTGCCTCTTTGATTTACAATAAATTCTATTATAGAGTCTATCTGCCTTTCCGGCAAATCAAGCCTTAACCTATACCTGGCACCTTTATAAAGAGGAGAAAAACTGTTGTTGTAAAGCAAAGGATTAGTACTGTTATCAAGCCCTTTGGTTTCTCTTAACTGATATTCTCTTGGAAGGTCTCTTGCACTCGATTCAAAAATTAATGAATTGGCCAATAAGCTATCTGGCTGTTTGCCTGATGAACCTTTTGTTACAATTGCAGCATGGCCTGCATCCCATCCTCCTTCGATATAAGCTGTTTTAGGCAGAAAATTGCTGTTTGCACGTATAATAATATCGCCACGTTTTAATTCTGTAATACCCTCATAACTCCATGGTATGGTATCAGTACAGGAAATATCATCATCATTCTTAAGTCCCGTATTATTACATGAATTAAAAGACTTGGCAGCTATAAAACAAATTATGCAAATTATAATTGCCTTCATGTGAAAATCACTTTATTATAAAATGCAAAAGTAATATACTTTAAAGTAATAAAGCATAATTAATAATACTTGATAATTTTTTTTCAGATTAAGTGACTTTATACTTGTTAATAATGTTAATAACGATTTCATCTTATTAACAGAGATTTAAGTTTTTATTAATAAAAAAAAACATTTTTCTTTTTGCTTTGTTATAATAATATTACAAAACAAGCTAATTTTGTAAATTATAAAATTATATGTATAATTAAATTTAAAGTTATGAAAAAGAGATTTTATTTAATTGCTGGTAATATAATATTGTTAGCAGCATTTTTAGTTTATTTTACAAGCTGTGACAAAAATGGTGCCAGCAGCGGAGCTACGCACTTAAATGCTGATGATGCCAGAGTTGAGATAAGAGCTGCAAGTCAGGAAATATCAACTACACTAGAAGAGCTTATGAGTTCGCAGGCAGCTACTTCACTTGATTACCTGTTTTATCTTGGAGATGGTGATTTTACATTAAAATCAAACTTGATGCCTGCATTAAGTGAGATTGGTGAATTAAAAGTTCGTCCTTACAAAGAATTGATTATCAGTAAATATTCAATTGCAAATGAACCGGATCCTAAAGTTGGCGGTGTTTACCAGTATAATTACGATACCGGCGAATTCGACTTAGTTAATCCTAATGTTTCCTACTTAAGGTTTATTTATCCTGCGGATGACATGGATTATATTGCAGGCGGACATAATGCCGAACTTACAGTGTATGACTATGATTATTTTTATGATGAGTATAATGACGAAATTCCAACTGATTTTAACATAGAGCTCATAGTGTATGGCGATTTAGCGATGAGCTTTTTATACCAGGGTATTTATGATGATGATGGAATCCCTACAAGCATTTCTGTTGATATTAATATGCCACCATATACTTTAACAATGAATGAAAGTGTTAGTGGCTCAAACTATGTCTCATCTCTATATTTTAAACTGAATAATGAAGTATTGATGAGCTATGACCTGGCATTTACTCTTACTCCGGATAAAGAAGAAGTTGACAGAGTATCAGGCCATTATCAAATAACACCTCTTAAGGTTGATGGGTACATGAATGTTGCCAATATTGATAATTGCAATGATGATATCAACTGCATGAATAGTAACATGGACTTGAAACTTTACCTTACTACGCAAAATGCATTAATTGGAAGTATCGAATTTAGAATGATATACGATGACTACTGGGATGAAGATATTCTTGAGCTTGTTGTAATTTATGAAGACAACTCTGAAGAGTTATTATCAGATATTTTTGATATGAGGTAATATTTATTATAACTAACAACAAAAAAGGGTTACTGTTTTATTAGTAACCCTTTTTTTGTTAGTTATTCAAAAAGTCTTTCAAGGTGTGTTGTTTAAAGTAGTCTTTAAATTGCATAGTTACATCTTTTACTACCCCGCTCATTAGACATTTGCCAAAGGGACAAATTTGGCGGTCTAAAGGACAGTCATGGATACTTATTTTTCCCTCTATAGCTTCGTAGATATCAAGGATAGTTATTTCATCAGCAGGCATATTCAAAACAAACCCCCCATTAGGGCCTCTTACCGATTTTAAATAACCATACTTTACCAGTTGCTGCATTATCTTGGCTAAATGATTTCTTGATGCTCCTATATCTTCTGATAAGCGATTTACATTTATATGTGTTTTTGACTTTGCAATTAAAACCATGGAGTGAATTGCCAATGAGGCTGCCTCCGAAAGATTTACAATTTTTGCCATATTTTTAAAAATTAGATCTCATACAATTAATGAAAATTATCTGACAAATATATATGTATTTTACTAGAATATGATTATTATTTTCAGCATTTAAATGCGTAAAGTGGTTTTTTTTAAAAATTATTAATGCCTTTTTGTAAATATAACTTTTGCAACTCTTTTATCAAGCTTGTTTTGACTGCATGAGATAAGAAGTTTTACTTCCGCATCATTGCTGTTTTTATTAACAATAATAGCCTGCGCTTTTAATATTTTATTATTTACAAAAACTTTAACCTCATAATTACCGGCTGCAGGAATAAGCTTATCTTCTTCATCTATTTGTAATGCAAACTGAGAATTATCATCTAAATTTATCAACATTCCACTTAAAAAGTACTCATAACCCAAATAGTGATTTGCATGCTCAATATTGCCACTAAATAAGGCTTTCCTGATTTTCATACTACTAACAGTCTCTTTTTCAATATCTTTCAAAGAAATTTCCTTAACCCCAAAATTAAGTTTTTGGCTTAATTCATATAAGTAGTTATAATCGCCTTCTCTGTTGTGGCCAAAATTATGATTTTTACCTACAACTATTACTTCTGCTTGCAAGTATTTAATAATATATTTTTCAATAAAATCGTATGAGCTTATTTTTGAAAATTCAATAGTAAAAGGATGAATTATTAGGTTATGTATGCCTGTGTTTTTTAGCAACTCAATTTTTTCACTGCGCGAGCTGAGTAGCTTAAAGTCACTTTGTTCCGGGTATAACAATTTGCGCGGATGAGGATCAAAAGTTATTAATACAGATTCTCCGCCAATACTTTCGGCAATTCCGTTTAAATTCTCTAATATCTTATGATGTCCAATATGAACTCCATCAAATGAACCGGTGGTTACAACTGCTTTTCTTATTCTGTTTTTAGCTTTTTCTATGCCGGTAAAAACTTGCATTTTCATTATTATTAGTAATTACAAAAACAAACTTAAGTATTATATCATTATCTTTAATTAATTTTGAAAAATTATATTGTAATAGCCTTTGGAGCTATTTATTTTTTTGCAAAATCCTGTATTTTCAAAGTTTGATATGTTTAAATCGCTGAGTCTTAAAAACCTGTTTTTATGGGTAACTGTTATTGTAATTATATTGTTTATAATTGCAATAATAAATGCCGGCAAGCTGCCAATTTATCGCACAAATATATTATTATTACCGTTTCTGTTATATGTAGATTTTTATTTGATTTATATTTTCAGTTACAAATTACAGTTTTCTGGTAATTATCAAAAAATCATTTCTGTAATAATTGCTGTTACAGCACTGATAATTCCCGTTTTTTTGGCAGGCTTGTTTGTTGATTTTATTAATTGGCCGCACTGGTTTGTATTTTTAAATTTCAGCGTATTATCAACTTTTTATATTACAAAAGGTATTGTTTTCCTGATTCTTGTGTGTGGAAATATTTATGGATTTATTACTAAAAGAAAACTAATAATATACCCCTCATTAAACAAGGCCTCTGCAGTGTTTGCCATATTGATAATTACAATTATGTCTTATGGATTATTTTTTACCGTAAGAAACATAAGCATTAGCAAAGAGGAAATAGTTTTGAGCAACTTGCCCAATGAGTTTGACAGTTTAAAAGTTGTACACATTTCTGATTTACATCTTGGAAGCTGGTTAACAACGCATAGCATTAAAAAGCTTGAAAACACTATCAACACAATTAAGCCTGATTTGATTTTTATCACCGGGGATATTGTAAATTTTCATTCCGGTGAGTTTTTAAGGTTTAAGGAAATACTGGCTGACTTAAATGCAACATACGGCGTATTTTCAGTGCCGGGCAATCATGATTATGGGTTATATGTTTCATGGGAAAGCTCAATAAAGAGAGAAGCTGATTTTCAACATTTAACAAAGTTAAAAGAAAAAATTGGCTGGAATGTTTTGTTAAATGAAAACAAAAGAATTGAAAGAAACGGAAAATCAATATATATTGCAGGTGTTGAAAACTGGGGCTTAAAAAGCAGGTTCCCAAAAAAAGGAGATATAAACAAAGCCCTTTCCGGGGTTGACAGTTCAGAAGTTATAATGCTTCTCTCTCACGACCCTTCTTATTGGGAAACTGTAATAAAAAATGATTATCCATTTGTTGATATTACTTTTTCGGGCCATACTCATGGTTTACAGCTTGGCATCAGCAACTCTTTATCTGTTGCTCCTTTATTTTTTAAGTACTGGGAAGGCTTATATACTTCAAAAAAGCAAAACTCTTATTCATATTTACATGTAAACACTGGTTATGGATTTATTGGCTATCCCGGACGTATTGGTGTAAGGCCTCAAATATCTGTAATTACATTTTTATCTCCCGAATAAAAATTATTATTAATATAGCCCGAAATCCTGTTGTTTTATTAATATGGCAGAAATCATCATACTTTTAAAATTAAAAAGTTTTATTTTTGCCTTTCTGAATAAATTCTTATGGAAGAACACAACAAGTACATGAGCAGGTGCATTGAACTTGCATACTATGCGTTGGGTTATGCATCTCCTAACCCTTTAGTGGGTGCTGTAGTAGTACATAATGGAAAAATTACAGGAGAAGGATATCATGCAGAATATGGTAAAGCACATGCAGAGGTTAATGCAATAAACAATGTAAAAAACCATAAACTCCTCCCCGACTCTACGCTTTACGTAAGCCTTGAACCATGTTGTCATCACGGGAAAACACCTCCATGTACCGATTTAATAATAAAAAAAGGGATTAAAAATGTTGTAGTAGGAATGCAGGATCCATTTCCTGATGTTGCCGGCCGGGGAATTCAAATCTTAAAAGATAATGGTATTAATGTTATAAGCAATGTTTTACAAAAAGAATGCAAAGAGCTTAACAAAAGATTTATTACCTATTATGATAAAAAAAGGCCTTACATAATATTAAAATGGGCGCAAACCGCTGATGGATTCATTGACATAAACCGCGATAAAACAATAACTAAAAGGCCAACATGGATTACAAGCCAAAACCTGAAAATGCTTGTTCATAAATGGAGGCACCAGGAAGATGCAATAATGGTTGGCACAAATACAGCCATCGCTGACAACCCCATGCTTAATATCAGAAACTGGAAGGGCAAAAACCCTCTGAGAGTTGTAATTGACAAAAACTTAAAGCTTCCAAAGTCTTTATCAATATTCAATAAATCAGCATCAACAATAGTTTTCAATAGTATTAAAAACTCAGAGAATGATAACATTTCATTTTTAAAAATTAACTTTAACGGCAATAATACAGTAAAGCAAATATTAGATGAGCTTTACAAACGAAAAATACAGTCATTAATCGTTGAAGGAGGCAGGTATTTGTTACAAAGCTTTATAGATGAAGGTTTATGGGATGAAGCCCGTATTTTTAAAGGAGGGCAAACTTTTGGTGATGGTGTTGAAGCCCCTTTAATTAAACCGGGTAAAATTCAAAATTTTGAAATTAACAATGAATTGGTAATTAGGCTAATAAACTATAATCTGCAATAATGATTTACTTAATTCTTGCAATATTTTTTTCTTCTGGCATAGCAATTATATTTAAAGTATTTAATCGCTTTGATATAAAAAACATACAAGCAATTACAGCCAATTATTTAATTGCTGTATTATTTGGTTACTTTGCCAGCCAGGCAGAAGTATCAATAATTGATATTATCTCAAAGCCATGGTTTTATATGGCACTAATTGTAGGAATAACATTTATTGCTACATTTTTTATTTATGCTATCTCTGCACAAAAAGCAGGTGTGGCAATCTCAGCAGTTGCAAGCCGTATGTCGGTTCTTATACCTGTTTTAATTGGGATCATTTTTTATGGAGAAAATATCAACTTCTTGATATTTATGGGAATTATATTGAGCCTTTTGGCTTTCTATTTTATTTTGCAGAAAAGATCGGGTATTAAAGTTAATGCTAAGTATTTTATCCTTCCGGTATTACTATTTTTTGGTTTTGGCTTTAATGATTCTATGCTTAAGCATGCTGAAAAATTCCATATAAGCCTTTTATATGAATTAAACACCAATGAATACTATTTGTTTCTCGTTGTGGTGTTTTCTGTTGCGTTGCTAATTGGACTTTCTGTTCTTGTTATAAGAATTTTTTCCGGCAAAGAAAAACTGGAGTTAAAAAGTATTAATGGTGGAGTAATTTTGGGGATATTTAATTTTTTATCAACATATTATTTTTTGAAAGGAATGGCATATTTTGACAGTTCTGTTTATTTTCCAATTCTTAATACCGGCATTGTTACAATAGGAGCTTTAGCAGGTAGGTTTTTCTTCAAGGAAGATTTTACTACAAAAAACTGGATAGGAGTAATTCTGGCAATATGTGCAATATTTCTTTTAAGAATGGGGTAAGCAATTTTACGCGAATTTATAAAGTTTATGAGTGATACATATAAAACAATTATCAGGCAAACTCAGGGATTATATAAAGATAAGGGAAGTAAATTTATAGGGATTGCATGTCCTGTTGAAAGTGAGGCTGAAGTAAAAGAGCAGCTTAGTGAGATAAAAAAGCAGTTTCACGATGCAAGGCATCATTGTTATGCTTATGCAATTGGGAAGTCGCATGAGTACTACAGGATTAATGACGATGGAGAGCCTTCCGGTACAGCCGGCAAACCAATTTATGGCCAAATCTTATCATTTGAGTTGACTAATATATTAATAGTAGTAGTACGATATTTCGGTGGCACCAAACTTGGTGTCAGAGGTTTAATTAATGCATACAGAGCCGCAGCAAGAGAAGCTATTGAGAAGAATACTATTGAGAAGAAGTACTTGTGCATTAAATATAAAGTAGAGTTTGATTATGCTGAAATGAATGATGTAATGAGGGTTTTAAAAGAAAATAACCTCCCTCAGCTTAATCATAATTACAAAGAATCATGCTCACTTGAGTTTTCAGTAAGAGAATCCTTAGCAAAAGGGTTAGTTAAAACAATGTCGGCAATTAAAAATGTAAAAATATATCCTGTTAAATGATAAACCATGCTTAAGTTATAAGTTGTGATTTCAGAATCTCCTTTTAAAAAAGATTTTGCATTAACATAAAATAGTTTTATTTTTGCACACTCGAAATGGCTCCGTAGCTTAACTGAATAGAGCACCTGACTACGGATTAGGAGGTTCCAGGTTTGAATCCTGGCGGAGTCACATTATTTTCAAAGAGTTACAGGGAAACTTGTAACTCTTATTTTTTTTACTCACATACAAATTACATACACGAGGGTCAAAATTAGCATATTTCAAATGCACGTTTAATATTATTCATTCATAAAATAGACCCAGCGCTATAGATATTCCGCTCCTGCCGGAGCTTCGGGGAGATGCGATGAATCAAGTATAGGTCGGGCAACCACAGTGGAATTGGTTGATTGGAAAATAGTTAACTGGGTAATTGGTTGCATTTCAGATGTGGGATTTCGGAAATCGGATATTTAGAGCTATAACGGTGGCTGAGGCTCTTGAAGCCACAGTGGAATTGGTGGATTGGTAAATTGATCAATTAGCTAAAGACTTATCGGTTTAAAGATTTAAAGATTGAAGAATAAGATTGGCCTTCGGAGTTTTACCGGTAACGAGCATTAGCGAAACGAAGCTGTTTGAAAAATTTGAGACTCGCTTTCTCATACTTTCTTTTGATTGCACAAAAGAAAGTATGCAAAGAAAATGCCACCGCTGACGGAAAATTGTCGGGCATTGCTACGTCAGTTTGCTATTGCCCGCGTTCCAAGCCGGCAAGAATCAAAGTTTGCAA
>PWND01000177.1 GCA_003557965.1 Bacteroidales bacterium
AACTGTTGTTACGTTACCATTTTTTGATGACTTTGAAACATATACAGGGCAGGCCGACTTTTTAGCAAACAGCGGATTTTCTCTTATTGACCATAACGGTGATGGCAGAACTTGGTATATTGATATCTTTGAAGGTGAGCCTACAACTATGGTTTCAGATTCGTGGGATGGCTCAGCTCTAAATCCTTATAACTTTCTGATAACACCATATTTGCAAATTGGCAACTATGAAAGTGTAACCCTAACTTATGAGGTAGCAGCAACAGGAAATAACTTTTTTTAAGAGCATTATAAAGTAGTTGTATCAACCAGTGGAATTAATTACGAAGACTTTGATCATGATAGTCCTATATTTGAAGAGACATTGACAAATCAGGAGTCTAACTGGAATTTCAGTGAAAGAGAAGTTGACATTTCTGAATTCATGGGACAAAACATATACATAGCATTTGTGCATTATGATTGCTCAGACGAGGACAGGTTAGCAATTAATTATATATCAGTTGATTTCGAAGGGGAAGCTGAAGAAACCTACACTATTACAGCAACTGCCTCCGCAGGAGGCTCTATTAACCCATCAGGCGCAATCAGTGTAGCTGAAGGAGACAACCAAGCATTTGATATACAGGCGGATGCAGGGTATTATATCCTCGATGTTGAAGTTGACGGAAGCAGCGTTGGCGCAGTTGAGGACTATGAGTTTACCAATGTTGACTCTAATCATACAATACATGCTATATTCGAAGAAATAACATTTACGCTAACAGTGCATTCTGACCCCGCTGAAGGCGGCACCGTTATTATTGACCCTTTAATGGCAGAATACCCACACGGTACAACTGTAAACCTTACACCTGTGCCTGAAGAAGGGTATCTCTTCTCACACTTTGAAGGTGATATTGATGAATATCATACTATACAGGCTTCTGCCGGACCCAACGGGGCTATTGACCCTGAAGGTACAGTATTAGTGGCTGATAGTCAAAGTCGGACATTCAACTTTATCCCTGATGCCGGATATCAGGTTGCTAACATTTTTATTGATGAAGATGCACCGCTACCTGCTGCACCTTCTTATACTTTCAATAATGTTACAGAAAATCGCACAATCCATGTTACATTCGAAGAAGGGGAAGAACCGGAAGACCCATGTATTGAAGATCTTCCATTTAGCGAAAACTTCAGCACTAATGTATTTGCTGAAGGATCTCCTTGCTGGGAAACTGCTCCTGTTGTTGGAACATTAAACTGGACAGTTAACGCTGGGACAGCATACTTTATGAGTGCCGGAAATACAGAACAAACTCGGATGACCACTCCTCCTCTTAATATAACAGATTATTCAACTGTTATTATGACATTTGACCATCAGATGCCTGAAAGTGGCGGTGGTGCACAGGCAGGTAGCCGTCCATATAATCGACTATACGTTGAATATTGGAATGGTACGGCATGGTCTGTAGTGGGTAGTTTTGAAACTCGCACTCCTAACATTACTCAAAGAACAGTTGAATTTAATTCAGCAGATCATAACTTTACAGGTGAATATAAAATTGCCTTCCGTACTGTAGGTACAAATCGTACAGACACATATACAAGAGTTGATAATGTTAACATCACCGGCGCCGCCAAGTCATCTACTGACAAATCAGCCAAAGACTTGACAGTTCCTGTTATCATGGATCAAAACCGTACGATAACTGCACACTTTATCGCAGATGCTACGCCCGGTGATGTTAACGACGATGGTTTTGTTAATGTTCTTGACGTTGTTTGGATGGTACGATATATTACCGGCGATATACCGGAAGGGTTTAATGAAGCTGCCGGTGATCTTAATAATGATGGTGATATAGATGGCTCTGACCTTGGACTGTTAATTGATATGATTTTTGCCGGTGCAAAAGATGAAACTGAAGAAGTAAATTCAGAACCTGCAAACATTTACCTTGACGAAGACGGTATAGTGAGCTTAGACAGCGATGGAACTCTTTTGATCGTACATTTTACGTTAGCAGGACTTAATGCCGAAGATGTTGAGCTTACAAATCTGTTGCAAACCAGTCATAACGTTACATTCAACAGTGAAACAGGAATAGGTTTGATCTACAGCATGCCTAATGCAAACATTCCTGCAGGAAAAGTTGATCTGTTCAGCATAACATCAGGAGCAGACCTCGAAGGAGTTGACTGGAGTTTTGCAGAAGGAACCAATTCAGCATTCGACAAAGTTGAAATAAACACATACAGTGCTTATGCTGCTGATGACGCTGAAGAAGAGGAAACAGTGAGCATTGACGACATCATTGCTGAAAAGTTTGAAGCAACAGTATTCCCGAATCCTAATACTGGCGACTTTACTGTTAAGATTTCGCTTCAGCTTGCAACCCATATTGAAATGGAGCTTCTTGATGAAAGAGGCAGGATGATTTCAAGATCAGGGCGCAAAAGTTTATCAAGTGGCGAACACCACATTAGTTACACCGAAGGACAAAACCTTAACAGCGGAATTTATTTCCTCAGAATTAATGGGTTTGACTCTAACAACAAGCCGCTAGGTGTGATCTATGAAGAAAAGATTATTATTGTAAAATAGGATAATAGTATCTATCACTAATGTCTGGTAAATATTTAGACAAAATGCTATAATGCTTTGTAGGTATGGCGTCCCTGGAGGCCGCAAAAGTTTGGGAAATTAATGCTATTTACCGACATTTTGTACCTAACGGTACAGTCCTGATAGGAACAGTAGATTTTTTCCGGACATAATGAAAGCCTATATAAAAGCCCCGAGACATAAAGTTTCGGGGCTTTATAATATCAT
>PWND01000064.1 GCA_003557965.1 Bacteroidales bacterium
GATATACAGATGGTTATTAACAATTTACCAGAAGTTATTAACAAAAGATCGAAATATTCTTACTTTTTGACTTAATGTATCTTTAAAAAATCAAAAATATTAATTTATAGAAGTCCCCTAAAGAAATTCATTGCTGTCCACTTAAAATAAATTGAGGGACAGCTGGTTACAAAATGGTTGGTAGTTCACGTTTTTAAACAGCTCATTAACAGGGCTTTTGTCTAATAGCGATATGTCCAAAACCTGTAGAATTTCTTAGGTTGAACGCTCAATTTTCAAGCTGGAGACAACGATGGCAACCAGACAATATGCAATAATGGCTGAATAGTTTTGAATACGCACAGCATTTCTTGTTGTGCCCCAGAATGCTTTGATCTTCAGGTGTTGTTTGATCCACTTGAAAAAAAGTTCCACTTTACAGCGGTTTTTGTACAAATATGCAATCTCTTCAGCTGAGAGTTCAAAGTTGTTTGAAAGAAAGACAAAGGTTCTTTCCGTTTCCTTGTCATAAAACTTGACCCGGCGCAATTTTTCAGGATAATCCTGCGACACATAAAAACCTGTGAGCTTGCCGATATGGTCACTTTTTACCCCTGCATCCTTATTGACTTTTAAAGAATACGTGCGCCTAAAACGAAGATTGACCTTAGCTCTAACAACAAAACTTGCAGAGTGCTTTGTAACCCTGTAAAGCCTTTCATAATCCACATAACCCCGATCAAAAATGTAATAGGCTTCAGGTTCATAATGAAGATGATCCATCGCATTTACATCATGAACTCCCGCGGGAGCTATATGTACAAAGGCTGGGATTTGGGTTGTGATGTCAAACAAAGTGTTTAGTTTAATGCCACCTTTGTTTTTTGAAACTTTGCCCAACAGAAGACACTCAAACAAAGATCAATGGTTGTGGAGTCAAAAGCATAAACCTGACCTTTGATCTTAAAGTCTTGGTTTGCTCTTTGTTTTCTGGCGATATCCACAAGATGATAAGCAAATGCTTCAAATATCTTTTAGTCCCTGTTTTCATTAGCTTTTGCCAGATTGCTACGAGTTACACTTTTACCAAAACCCAGATGATATGATTTGCCTTGATGCGCATGAATAGCAACGATTAAACCTCGCAGACTATCCCGATTGGTAAGCTGTCCGAAAACCATGCAAAACAGCTGATTCCAACAAGTGAAATGTTTATGTACTTATTGCCATTATATTGCTTGACAATTTTATCAAAGATCCTTTGAGGTAAAAACTCTACAATTTGAGAGAAAACGTATTTGCCTTGATTAATAGTTGCCTAATTTAAAAGGCAAAACTAATCAATTCAAATCGTCACCGTGTTAAAAAGCTCCAAAAGCGTGATCTATCAAAGATTTCAAAGAACGTTAATTAATTTTTAGTGGACATTAATGAAAAAATATATTAGAATATTGCCGGCATATCTTGCAGGCAGTTAATAATAAACAAATATAAAGAAAAATTAATATAAAAATGATAAATAAATGATAAATAAATGTTAAATTTTTTGTAAAACCATAAAAAGGATTTGGTTTCGGCGAGCTCTTTTTTTATCAGAAATTTCGGTCAATATCCAGTACATAGTCACTATCATAATATCTATGTATTCCAAGCACATATAATAAACTGTATTGTGCATGAGGAAAAATGGGGCTATACATAAAAGATAACAAGACCCGTCTAAATTCTGATCGTATGTCTTGCAGCAGCTTTCACGCCAATTTCGCTTGTTCAACATTCTGTAGCTTATGTGTTGTTGCACACTTTGCGCAGTCAAATACTAAGATTTACTGAGTTTGCCAATGCAACAATGAGAACAATACAGCTTCGCTTTATAAAAGTGGCAGCCTGTGTAAAAGAAATGAAAACCTGATTAAAAATTGAGTTGCCCGAACAGTTCCCAGACCTGGGAGTAATAGCAAACTCCCTGCGTATATTCAAAGTCCTTCGCTGTAAGCAACTTGTAAGCAACTTCAAAAAAACAACAATCAGAACATAAAAACCCAACAAACAACCGCTAAACCGCAAGCGGCAGGAGCTTTATTATTAATAAATGAGCGAAAATTGTTTAAAACTGCGTTTTTTATCAAAGAAATCAATCATCATAAGAAAATTTGGGTCCTTAGAATGTCCTGATCTGTTAACAATACACCTCGATGATCATTTTTTTACATCCTAATGATCACTGATTGGCAAATTTTGACGAAATTTTAAGTTTATTTATGAATAATAGGGCTTAAAGAAAAAATAACATTTGCAACGAGCTAATCAATTAGCTTTGGTTTATGGTTAAGGTTAATTGGGTTTTTACCATGCCGCCAATCTGAAAGGGTTGGCGGTTTTTTGTTTTTTTTAAAAAAACAGTTAAGACCGAGCCATGCAAGGTCTTAAATATCATTCAAGATAACGTAAATGGATTGCGTTATATCTCCCTGTTTAAAGTAGTTTTACGCTATATAATAACGATAAACAAAAATCCCAGGCAAAAAGGTTTAAGTAGTTGCTTTTGTTTTTTTATTTCCTACTGAAAGTGCCGTTTTTTAAAGGGGGATTCAGGATTGAAACAGAACCCTTACGATATCATTATACATTACCGGAACCAAGCATAAAGATCATTGTCCTTGTTAACTATGTTTATACACTTTTCACTTCGAAAATATAAGTATTTAACATGCTATATGCTTATACCTAAGTTAAGCGGTATAAGCGAAGCGATATAGCGCTTTACTTAGGGATAACCCCGATATAGAATTTGTTGGCTTTTCACCGGATAAGTGAGGTGAAAGGCTTACAAATTCTTAATCGTGAGCGAAAATCGCTCAATTTGGGTTATAAATATATAAAAATCATATTTCCAATTTCTCGGCAGGGCATCCCAATTAACCTGACCCCTTTCGCCTCCAGCATTCCACTTGGAACGATTTGCAATAAATTTGGTAATTCAGGGTAAAAAATGGCTTGATTTTGCTTGCTTTGACGAACGATCTTGCATTAAGTAATAGTTATTATTGTTGTTCCTATCAAATTTGAACAAGCTCTTTTTCAACTTCAGGATATATTTCGTCTATTTGCTGTTGTAGTTCTATTGTTTTAGTTAAAGCGGTTATAATGCGGCAATAACGCGGGGCATCGTCCATGGTTCTGTTTTTACGGTCTTTCAGATATTTATGTAACACCTGGTACCCGCCAATATGGTAATTCCAGACTTCAGGCGCAACACCCTCAAAATACTTTTCTTTGTTGATGTAAATACGCTGTTCTTCTTCTTTATAAACAATTTTATCAATCATGTCGTTTGTTCCGCTGCCCTGATATTTGGCGACAGGCAGATCAAGCGCCGGGCTTTTCAGTAAGTGCAGGTCAGCCAGTTGTTTACCCAACTCTGCAATTCCTTTAAACAGCTCATAATTGGCGGTAAATGGAACACGTGGAAAGTCAATCTTTAAAAAATCCGCGTAGGTCTCCCGGTAAATATTGCTGTAAAACACTCCATAAATATAATAGAGAATATCTTCCGGCGTGGGTTTTTGCTTGTAAACCGCTTGCAGTTTTTCAAAAATGGTAGCCGGAATATTGGGCTCTTTTTCGGTTTGATGCTGGTTGAAAAGGTCTTTTTTGCTTTTGTTGGGATATAGATATAAAGGGAATATTGTTGTAATTTCACTTGTCTTGTTTGATACAAATGAACTTTCAATAATTAATTCTGATAGTTGCCATAATAAGTAAATTTTAGCTGTTATTTATTATTTTTTTCCGATTTTTAGCCGGAAAAAGCTGCTGTTTGGCGTAAATTAACATGAATATTCATAAACATCAACGACAATTTACGCCTTTATTTATTTTATACAAAAAATATTTTTTGTCAAAGCTCACAAAAATGTTGTCAGACAAGGGTTGCAGAAGAGTGACGTGTTGATTATAATTGAGGGAAATTCAACTTTGGCGAATAACTACAAACAGAATTTAACTTGTTTTTTTGTAAAGTGGTTAACTTTGTTGAATGTATTTAAACAAGTAATTTTTTATGAAGTCTGATTTCTTATATAGTTATAAGGATTGGGAAAATGACAAAATGGATGTTTTCCGTAATATGCCACAAGAATATTCTCATTTAAACGGAATGTTTCTATTAGGAGCAAACAGGTTAGATGATTTATGTTACAAATACAATATGATATCTGAAGAAGATTTAAAAAAAATCCGTCAGAATCAGGAAAATACCTGGGATATGTCAGTTGAGTTAGAAAGAGAATATCGAATTAATGAGTTTTTAAAGAATTATTTAAAAACAGGGAAAAAATACTATAAAGAAATGTTAAAGCAGGAAATCAAATCTCAAGTATTATTGATTGACCCCGGTACACCTTTAAATAGTAAAGAAAGAACAAATTTTCAAATAATTGAAAGACGTGTTTTAGATTGTAAAAAGGGCAAAAAAGATTTTTATCTCATAAAAGGTAGCACATATTTGAAAGTTAAGAACAAGTTCGAAGAATATAAAAGCGGTAAACATTCTACTCCTTGTAGTTTACCGGGGCATTTACATAGATATAAAGCAATTCTAGAATATATAGAATACTTAGAAAAATACAAATCAAAAAATTATCTTTCAGAAGACGAACGGGCTTTACTTGTATTTCTTGCTTATAAAAACAATAAATTTGGGGAAATTGAACTTAGTACCAAACAAATAGCAAAAGATAAAATATCAGAAGTTTTGCAAATTAACTTGCCAATGCATCATGCCATTTATAAAGCCACAGAACTGACATGGAGAAAAGTAAAAGAAGATCCGGAAAAGCTTTATAACGCAATCAGAATATATGAATTAAAATTTAAAGAAACCCCAACTCTTTAAAAATCAGCAAATTCGAGATTCCATTCGAAAATCGTTTATCCGAATCTAATAAACAAAAACATTTTCGCTGAAAATTTATGTTTAACTAAATTTTCGGAGAAAATGAAATTAATAGAATTGATTAAAGAAAACCAAGAGTTTTCTATCAGCGTTAAAGCAAAAGAACTCAAGGAGCTATTTGAAGAGATAGCTAAATCCAAAAAAAGCGATGAAGCCAAGAAAGAAGAACCGGCCAGTAAACTTCTAACGGCAGAAAACGTTTGTAAGATGCTCTCCATATCCCGCGTCACACTATGGGATTGGGATAAAAAAGGGATCACAAAACCTATCAGACTTGGTAATCTCAAGCGGTATCAGCAATCGGATATTGAACAGCTGATCCAAAAGAAAGGAGGTGAAAATGAAACCCATTAACGCCTCCAATAATTTTGGAAATTTCAACAAAAGCAAAGATCGCTTACCTGAATTTGATAAGTTGAGCGATTTGGTCAAAAACACTCAGGATTCAGGAAATAGTAAAAATAAAAATCAAAAAAATCATCAAAAATCTCAATTAGAGCGTATAGAAAATTATCTCTCAGAAAACTATGAACTACGGTATAACATAGTTCTGAACGAGGTGGAATACAGGTCAGAGAATTCTGATTCAGATGACGATTTCCAGACATTAAAGGCAGCAAACATTTACAGGGAGCTTGAAAAAAAACATTTTAAAATTGCACCATCCAAACTTGATATACTTTTACAGTCGGATTATGTTGAAGAATTTGACCCTTTTATAGATTTTTTTGAAAAACTGCCAAAGTGGAATCCTGACACAGACCCTGATTATATTGAAAAGTACGCAAATTATGTTAAAGCTAAAGACCAGAAAAGGTTCAACCATCATTTCAAAAAACATTTAGTTAGAACTATTGTTTGCGCGCTGGGAAAAAATTACTTCAATAAGCATGCTTTCATAATTGTAGGTAAAAGGCAAAATTCAGGGAAAAGTACTTGGTGTAGAAAAATTGTGCCACCTAAGCTTGGCACGTATTATACGGAGAATTTCGGGACAGATAAGGATGGTCTTATAGCATTGAGCGAAAATTTAATTATAAATCTTGATGAATTAGCAACGCTGGACCGGCAAGATTTGAAGAAATTAAAGTCAATTATTTCAATGGAAAAAATAAAAGTGCGGCATCCATTCGGAAAAAAAGCAATAGTGACACCAAGACGAGCTTCATTTTTTGGTTCGACGAACGAATACAACTTTTTAAACGATGAAACTGGAAGTGTTCGATGGCTATGTTTCGAGATTTATAGCATTGATTGGAGTTATACAAACGAAAACATTGATTTGATATGGAGCCAGGCATATTATTTATACAAATCAGGTAAGTTTGAATATCAGCTTACAAATGAAGAAATAAAGGAAAACGAATATTTTAACCAGCAGTTTCAAAAATCTTCCCCGGAAAAAGATTTAATTCAAATGTATTTTTTGCCGGGGAATAAGGTTGAACATGATGCTTTTTATACAGCAACTGATGTGCTTAGACTAATTTATGAAAAAGCTGATAAAAATGTTCGAATGAATTATGTATCAGTTGGGAAAGCATTAACGGCTCTTGGATTCGAAAAAACATCAAAAAGATTAAATAAAAACAGTAATCCAATTACAGGGTATTATGTCAAGTTCACAGAATGCGAAAACTATGAAAACCCTGTTTTAAAATTAAATGAAAATATTCTTGAAACACCTAATACAAATGTCGGAAACGACCAATCATTCTAAGTTATAAATGTAGTAAGATAATATTATTCATCTTACTACATATTACTTCATCTTATTACAATTTTTTATAATGTAGTAAGTTGAATTAAGTTTGAGTAGGTGGTTAAAATGAAGTTATACAAAAAAAGCCACACATAAATGCTTGTGTTTTAATTTATTAAAGACTGCAATTGTTTTTGTAGTAATGTAGTAAGATTTTTTAAAAAAAGAGTTTTTTATGAAAATATCATTTTTTGAAAGCATTTTTAAAAAGACACCTGTTAAGAATATTGAAGCCGAATATTTTTTCAAATCAGTAAAAACAGGAAAATGGAAAAAACTTGTGGAAAATGTACGCATGGTAAAAGATAATGACAAACGGGACAAAAAAAAGAAAAAATTACCTGTAGTTACAATTTCCGGGATTTTCAAAGTAAGAAAAGTGGAAGCTCTTATAAAACATTCCGGGCTTTTATGTCTTGATGTTGATAGTTCACATAATCCGCATATAAATGACTGGTCAGCTTTTAGAAATTGGATTGGCAACATGAAAGATGTTGTTTTTGCTGCTTTATCTGCAAGTGGCAAAGGCGTATTTGCTGTAGTAAAAATAGCAAAACCTGAAAAGCATTTTGACTATTTTCAAGCTGTTTCTAAGGGATTAAGTTCAGTAAACATAATTGTTGACCCCACCGGAAAAGATGTTTCAAGGGCAAGATTTGTTTCTTATGACCCTGAGGCAATTATTAATTTAACACCGGCACTTTTAAAACTTAAAAAACCAAACCATCGTAATAATTATAGGAAAATTGATTACTCCACAAGCCATTATAATGACAATAATAACTTTATGATCATATTGAATAAAATAATTAAATCAGGAAAAGATATTACCGGAAATTATAACACATGGTTTACATTGGGTTGTTGCATAGCTTCTGTTCTAGGAAACAATGGCAGAGAATATTTTCATGCTATAAGCTGTAAATATCAGTCATATAGCCAAATTGAAACGGATAAAGAATATGACAAAATTTTAAAATACAAATATTATGACGTACCGGAAGGTTATTTGTTTCAGCAAGCAAAAATTTATGGAATCACACTGGTATAATTGATGCTAATAAATGGAGATTTTCAAAAGATATTTATATTGATACTGAAATATTTAATTACAAAACATATCAGGGAAAAGAAATGTCAATACCAAAAAGTATCTTTTTTTATGAATTTAGTAAAGAGACTGAAAGATGATTTTTTAAGCAAAATTCAAATAAAATGCAGTATTTTTATGCTATAACTTGTAAAAACTATGAAAATGGAAATGGAAAACGAAAAAAAGCTTGTTAGCAAAAAACGCTACACCATCAAAGCAACCGCCCTTGCAAAAAAATTTGGCTTTAGCACGCACTACCTTTTTGTTGATTTTATTACCGAATGGTTGCCTGATTTGGTTGATGAGTTGGAATCAGTCGGCTGGAATAGGGGTTTAATAAGAAATTACGTTGCCAGGTTGCAGCTGATCGTTGAAAAACACATGGGAGTGCCGGTTTATCGAAAAACATCACCCACAGAATTGGCTAATCTATATGGTTATGCCAGGTTTGACCATTTCCACCGCATCCAACTGTCTGTAAACAAAGCTTGCATCAGTGAGCTTGAAGCTGCAGGATGGGATCGTAGCTGCAAAAAGCTGATCCCGTTATGGATTGACATAATAATAAAACACTTGGGCACCCCTGGTGGAATTGAGGAAATAATCAGGACGAGTGAGGAATGAACCACTCCAAAGAACAGCGTATTTACATCATCAAAGAAAAGTTTTTTGAAGGCATTGTGTCTGATGTCTGGAATTATCATATTGTTGGGTACCAAGTGTTACATAAATATCTGAAAGACCGTAAAAACAGAAACATGGACGATGCCCCGCGTTATTGTCGTATTATAACCGCCTATTGAAAATAAGCCGTTTTAAGCAATGATAATTTTTTGTAGTATCTGACCTGCTAAAAAACAAAATCGCTTGACAGTATTAGCCGGTTGCAGTCAGTTTTTGGAAATTCCATGTGTCGTAAAGAGATGGTTTGAAAGTTGCATATTCAGGATCATACTGTACCACCTGATCAGATGAAATTGTATACCCCGATACGGTGCAATCCAGAAATATTAAACTTCTTAAATGCTTCAAGCAATGTGTCATCCTTTTTAATTTTATCCGTAATAAAATTTTTAAAACTGTCAGGGATATTTTTCCTTTCAATGCTTCTAATAAGCAATTTTATATTATTAATAATTCGATCAAAATTTTCTTTTGCCCTATCTTCTTTGAATTGTCCAACCGGCAATAGACCTACAAATCTTCCGTCATTATCAATTATTTCAATATATCTAAGTCTTGTAAGGTTAGCTATATATTCTTTTACAACGTATGAATCATAATAGTCAAGTTTACCGTACTCAAATTGTAGTCTTTCAATTTTAGATTTTTGGTTAGGAGACATACCAATAAGAAATTGCATTGATTGTTTTGTAATTTCTGGAGTAGGAAAACTTTCGACTTTTCCAACAAGCTCCAAATCAATTTTTTCTGCTAGGTTTGTTTCAAGTTCAACACCAAATCCTTTGAAACTTTTAATCACACCTGAAAGGAATAGCCCTACTAATATTGGAATACCAGAAACAATTAACCATTTGTTATCTAAGGCTAAAACTTTTGAGTCAAATAATTGCATGATTGAAAAAATTATTAGAAGACCTAGTGCAATTAAACTTGATATTATTAATACTGTGTGTTTTTTTTCATTGTTAATTATATTTTTTTCACTTTCATGATTTTCAAATATTCTATAATCTGTTTTTCCAATTTGGTCATTTTTAATATCAGTAAATGTTTCTATTTGAAAAATATACGTTTTTGAGTCATTTGAGAAATTGCCGAAAATAAATTGTCTTGCAAATGCTCTAAGAAACAATTCAATTTTTGAAACCAATAATTCACTTGCTTTTTTAAAAATGTCGTCCAATAACTTTGGCTTTTTTAACATTTTGTAAAACTTTTTTCTCCGTAATATTCTTTCAAAACAGTAGTTTCAATCTTTTCCCACATATTCTTTGTGCCAAATTCTTGTTTTTTCCATGTTTGTTTTATTATCTATATTTTTGCAATTTATTTGTTTTCGGATCAAAAGAAACTAAAGTTTTTAATTTATATGTTTGACCATCTTTCCCTGTGTGAAAAAAAGAAATATTATCATTATTAGTGAATACAATGTTGGAAATTTCTTCCTCACCCAGATCAATAGATATAATATTAGCATAAGGATTTGAATCAATCTTTTCATATTTCTTCGCTTCAATAATATGGGCTGGTAATTCATCATACCACGCGGTTATTTTTGAATCAATTTGAAGTACATTCAATTTCTTATTTCCCTTTCCTAGTATATAAATACCTCTGACTTTTAATGAAAATGGAATTAATGTTAACTTTCCTTTTTTATTTCTGCATTTTCCTTTCATAAAATCATATAGCATACAGTTATAAATCTCATGCTGTTTAGGAACCACAACAGTATTCCAAATAAATGCAGTTAAAAATACAGGGGGCTTATTTTCATAATAATATATTGTTGGTTCTTCATTTGAAAGATGTTTTAATTCTTCCTTAGTTCCATCTGTTATAATTTTGAATGGAGGTTTTAGCTTGATATTTGCCATTATCTGTTTAATTGGAAACCATTTAGAAATTTGTTCTTTTGAAATATCATTTAAACTATACAACTCAATATCAAAATCTTTAGCTGCTTCATAAGAATCAGCTTGATATCCACTTGAAGAAACAAATACTTTTTTCGAAACTCCTTTAATTCTTTCGCATTTACTATTAAATGCTTCAATTTTTTCCACTGGAACGGGGATTTTTAAATCTTTGCATTCAATTACGATTTTAATATCCATATTGTTTATTTTGGATTCAATAAGGATATCAATTTCTCTTTTCCTTCCACTTAGGTTATCAATCTTAAAGTTGGAATGAATTTTAGTATTTGGAATATTCTTTAATGTCTCATGAATAAGCCTTACTAATTTCTCTATTTTTTTTCCATCATTCATTCGATATTTTAACATTCATATTAACTATATAGTTAATTATTTATATTCAGCAAGTTGTAGAATTTAAATATATTAAGAAAAAACTTAAAGTTTCACATGCTAGTATCAAAAACTAATCAATATTTCATGATGCCGGGAATGTGCCCTAACCTAACAGCGTTTTATTCATCGTTTCCCCACAAATATATACATAAAAATTATTGATATTTGACATTATTGTAGAAAAATTTAAGAAAGCTAAGGGGGAAATGATGAATAAAATCTAGTGTGTGCCCTGCATGAGCAGAAGCACACCCATCCGAAAGCTCTATAAAAACTTCAAAAATGCAAATAAATTTTAAAAGAGCCTAACGATGGGTGAATTATTTTTCCAGAGGGTGTAAGTACCTTACAGGCAAGTTGGTGAAGCCTGTTAGTAAGTCGCAAGCTCGTTGCCGGCGACGGCAGGAGTGAAGGAAGCGAGACTACAAAAACCTGTACCGACGAACAGAAAGCAC
>PWND01000099.1 GCA_003557965.1 Bacteroidales bacterium
AAAACTTTTTCGTTTTTCAACGCTTCAAATTTCATTGCATTTGGATGTTGAGGTAAAAATGTTTCGGGTTTCCAGATGATTTCTGACTTTTCTTTGCCAAGCACTCCCAATACAGCAACATCCGTCAGGTGTCCCCTGCCTGTTGCTGCAAGGCTTCCATAAAGCGTAATGCGAAATTTTTCAGACCCGGGGTTCTTTCTTAAAAATTGCTCTGCTGCTTTTCTGGCCCCATAGTATGGCTGCTTGATGGCCCCTGCCCTATTCTATATATTTCTTTTATTGATTCCATATTTTCAAAATAAATTATCACTGGCAAAATTAGCAGTATTTTTTGATAAAAATGTTATACTAAATATGCAACATAGTTACATATTTGTTTTTATATTTGCCATATCAATACCATAACCATAACCATAACCAATTTGAAGCATACGCCTCTAAATATCAAGTTTATATTGTTAGCTTTATTTATGCTTCTTTTACCTTCAAAAAGCATGCTCTATGCTCTAACAGGTAATAAGAATGCAGAAATATTAGTTGTTACAAACAGGCCAAGTGTATCCACTGAAAGCATTTACCCCTTTTTAAATAAGGTTTGCGAAAGCAACTATTTAAGATACCTGCGTGTAAATAAATCCTCTGATAGCAACTATGAAGTGGTAAGTCTTGATTCTGCTGATTTCTTTTCAGAAGTCATTAGCATACAAGAAAACTGGTTGCTTTTTGTGCATGGCGACTCTAAAACATTTGAACAAGCTGTACAAAGGGGAATAAAGATTCAAAATCTGCATAATGTGAGAGTTATAGTATTTTCTTGGTCGTCAAAAGACAGCAATTTAAATGGCCTTCGAAATCTTTATACATCACAAGAAAATGTTGCAAAATCAGTTGGCCATTTTAACTCTATTATATGCTCAATAAAACAGCTACGTGAAGAGCATCGGGATTTTTGGGAAGAGCATAAACTGAGCTTGTTTTTGCACAGCCTGGGCAATTATTATCTTCAAAAAATGGTTGAGCTTGATTGGCTGCCTATAGAGCCTTCTCCCATTTTTGATAATATAATAATTAATGCAGCAGCCGTTAATCAGCGTTATCATAAAGAATGGGTTGAGAAATTAAGGTGCGCTAGCAATATATTCATTATTAGCAACAGGCACGATGTTAATTTAAAAGGTGCCAGAATATTTACCCGGGCAGGCAGGCAATTAGGAGAAGATGTCAGAATGCCATTAGCAGGTAATGCTATTTATATAAATTTCTCTCGCTCAGTAGGTTTTCGATTTCCTACTTTTGACACGCATACCTATTTTATAAATTCTATACCTTTAAAGAGTGAAAATATACGTTATTTTTATACGGAAATTTTCAATGGAATTATCCCTGATTTCAATGATATCTCAAGATTTTCAGAGAGAAGAGATGGTTTAGGGTTTGATGTTAATTTTTAAAAACATAAATAAACTGCTCATGAAAAGAAGACTTACAGTAAAAGCTATTGCTTTAATTACTATTTGCCTGATTTTTTCAGCTTGTGTTTCTTTTGACAAGGGTTGGAAATACATGGCCGAGAAAGAAAGCAATGAAAACATTGCAGAACTTATAGAGAAAGCTATAAGATTGGAAGAAACAGCCTCGACCAGGGAAGACGTTAAAGAAATTGTTTCTCTTTATATGCAAGTTGAAAAGACAGATCCCGAAAACTACTTTGCTCTCTGGAAAGCAGGGAATTACAATTTATTACTTGGGGCAGCACATGCAGACAGTAAGAGAGATAAGAAGCACTATTATCGTGAATCTATAAAATACAGTGAAAAAGCAATGTTTACCAATGATAGTTTTAAGGCTGCTGTACTTGGCGGAGAGACTATAGTGTCGGCAGCAAAACATCTTTCAAAAAATGAAGTAGATGCAATGGGCTACTGGTATACAGCGCGTTTTTATTACTTTAAAGAGTGTATGACTTCTTTACGCAGAGCATTCAATACAAAAATTGTGATTGAAAATAATGAAATAATAGCATTAATTGATAAGTTGGACCCTAACTGGGCAGGTGGTGGAAACTTTTTTTCCAGGGCACTATATTATATCGCAGTTCCTGAAAGGTTCGGTGGCAGTAAGGAAAAAGCAGCAGAGGAGTTTAACAAGGCAATTGAAGTTGGGCCGGACTATTATGTTAACAAATGGGGCAGGGCAAAGTATCTTTATAGCATTACCGGCAACAAAGAAGGTTTTGTGTCAGACTTGAAATGGGTTATTGAGCAAGATCCTAAAAAAGGAGGTAATCCTCATGCCTGGAATGTTTACTTTCAGAAAGATGCAAAAAAGATGTTAGAAAATGAGGGAGTAGAATTATATTAGCAATCTGCTAAAACCTTACCACAAACTCAACAACAAGCTTGTTGTCAACATTTTCGATGCCCTCTGCATAAAAATACTGCTCGTAATTGAAGCGGATATCATTTACAAATGGCTTATCAAGGCTTAAAGTAAATCCCCCTGTTATTCGTGAGCGGGATACATCTTCTCTTTTTTCATTATAATCATCAAACGCAAGGTTATCTGTCATCATGTCGTATCTGATCAGGGGCGTAATCTTTTTAATAATTCGCGGATTTTTAAAGGGAATATCATAGGCTACAAAACTAAAGAAGCCGTGAGTAGGTTCATGTGCATTTTTTTCATACGTTTTGTAATAATACTCTGTATCAAAATGAAACCCGTTATTATCATAATAAAAGCCACCGTTATACATGTAAAGGCGAATGTCAACAGGTTTTTTTGTGTTGAATGCAGCTGAGATGCTCC
>PWND01000257.1 GCA_003557965.1 Bacteroidales bacterium
ATACGGGCTTAAAGATGACAGGGAAAAAGGACTGGCAGCGGGATGCAACGACTATATTTCAAAACCAATTGATAAGGACAAGTTGCACAAGATAATTATTAAATATTTTGCAAAATAAGCAACCCTTTGATAAGTCAACGCTCCCTCAAAACATTTGTCCGGCAATTCTGCTGATGATGAGTTGAAGTCAGATGAGGATGGCGAAGTAGAATTGAAAAATAAATCAGCACATTTTGACAAGCAGGGGCTAATCAATAGACTGGGAGGAAGTAAAAGTGAGCTATATTTTTTCAAGCTGGTTTTTGACAGAAAGCCGATACATGTTATTACCAATTATTGTGAAGAGCTTATATTTAGCATACAATACTCTCTCAATAAGTTATTTCCAAAAATATTAGCACGACATAGAAAAAATTAATCTGAATTTTGTTTTTTTAAAAAATAAATGTATATTTGCGCATTCTGGTACTTAATTATGCTATATATCACTTTTTATATTAAACATAAAGAGTGATATCAACAAATTCTAAATAAAAACAGAATAAGCACATAATTCATTAACTTAATTCCGCATATTATGAAAATACTAAACAACCAAAAATTCAGAAGTAAGCTAACACTTATGCTCATTTTTCCTGTTGCAGGTTTATTGATTTTTTCTTACCAGGCTACAATTGAAAAGTACAATGAGTCAAAAGAAATGAATCATCTTAATAATCTAGCGTTTTTAAGCAACCATATCGGGAACGTAATTCATCAACTTCAGATTGAGCGAGGAATGACATCCGGATTCCTTAATAGCGAGGGAGCAAGGTTTAGCAGAGAATTACAATCACACCGTCAAATAACGAACGAAGATATTGATGTGCTTCAAACAACTATTATGCACACAGAAAATAGTGATCAGGCTTTAAGTTCGGTTTTAAACATCGCGAGAAGATCTCTCGATAGGCTAATTCGGATAAGGCAAGATGTTGATAACTTCAATATTCAATCAAATCAATCTATTATTAGCTATACAGAAATAATTGATGATTTATTTGAAGTTATTGGTTTTGTTTCCGGAATGAGTTCAAGCGTAGAGTTAAAAACTATGCTCGATTCTTATTTATATTTTTTGCAAGCTAAAGAAAATGTTGGCATAGAAAGAGCAACATTAACAGCGGTTTTCACAAATGACCGTTTCGCTGATAATCAATATAATCGTTTTATTAGCCTTTTGGCTATACAGGAAACATATTTTGAGCTTTTTAGTAACTATGCCGAGGAAGAGCAGATAACTTATCTTCAGGAACAATTTGAAGCATCACAGCATTATTTTGATGAGGTTGAGCGAATGAGAAATGAAGCAATCAACAGGCCGGATACAGGCGGATTCGAGATCGAACCACATTATTGGTTTGATATGATTACCGAAAAAATCAATACTCTCAAAACAATAGAAATACGGTTATCTGAAGATATCATTAACAGAGCTGTTTTATTTAGCAGAAGTGCATATAATGATTTTATAATCTTTCTATCAGCAACTATTATAGTAATTTTGATAACAGTTTCTTTGTCTGTTTTTCTGGCAAAAAATATTTATGATCAGATTGGCGGTGAGCCCAAAGAAGTCTTTCACATAGCATCTTTGATTTCCAAAGGTGACCTGACTATTGAAATAAATGATGAATTGCGGAGCAAAAAAGGACTGTATGGCGCAATTATCTACATGACCGATAAGCTTAAAGATGTAATTTCGGGTGTAATAAATGGCTCAAATAATGTTGCATCAGCCAGCTCTCAAATATCATCAACCGCACAACAATTAAGCCATGGTAGTAACCAGCAAGCTTCATCTGCAGAGGAAGTAAGTGCTTCTATGGAGCAAATGGCAGCCAGCATACAGCAAAACACTGACAACTCCCGTGAAACTGAAACATATGCCAAAGAATCAGAATCGGAGATTGTAGAAAGCAATAAGGTTTCAAGCCAGGTAGTGGAAGCAATGCAAACTATAGCAAAAAAAATAATGATTATTGGCGACATTTCGCGACAAACAAATATCCTTGCATTGAATGCGGCTGTTGAAGCTGCACGGGCGGGCGAATATGGCAAAGGTTTTGCTGTTGTGGCAGGTGAAGTACGTAAACTCGCAGAACATTCTAAAGAAGCTGCTGTTGAAATTGTTAATTTAACAAAAACAGGAGTTAAAATATCTGATGAAGCCGGCAAGAAATTAAATGAAATCGTACCCAAAATGCAAAAAACAGCAAATCTTGTGAGAGAAATCACTGCGTCAAGTGTAGAACAAAGCTCAAGTTCTGATCAGGTTAATTCTGCTGTTCAGCAACTCAGCGAAATAACTCAGCAAAACGCCGCTGCAAGCGAAGAAATGGCAACCAGCAGTGAGCAACTCGCAAGCCAGGCGGAGCAGTTGTCGGAGATTGTATCATATTTTAGAATAAATAGGTAAAATCGTACATATTTATATATTTTTACATATATCTATGATATTATTTTTAGAAAAGTGAATAACTTTGTATCAACCATTAATTTACTTTATAAACAATACTATTCTCTTAAAATCAGTCATATTGATTAATATTATTGCATTTTATTTCACAGCCCATCATACTGGTTTCTTTTAAGGCTATTACAAACCCCTTCATTTTGTTTGGTTTTATTTAAGATTATATTTCACTAAAGTCCGATAAAAATGTTTCGTCCACTACGGGACGATAACTATATCTTGCAAATTATTCATTACCAATATTTTATCCCTAAGGGATAATGCCGTTAGGCATTAAATATTGGTAGA
>PWND01000152.1 GCA_003557965.1 Bacteroidales bacterium
CAGTATTATAAAAGTCCGAAGATGAGCTTTTAGTAGAACTAATAGTGATTTTGGCATTATGAATAGGGTCATCAAACTCATCAACGACATAAAATTCAACTTGATATACATTCAAAAAGTTTGCTGTTAAAGTAACATCATAAGCCGGCATAGTGAATGTAAAGCTTGCATCAATACTAATAATATCATCATCTTCATCAGTCCAGTTGATAAAAGTATATCCTTCGTTGGCAGCTGCAATTAACTGAACTGCTGCTCCCTCGAGATAATCTCCGGCTCCATCAACTGCACCACCGGTTACAGGATCAGCAATCAGGGTAAGTGTATAATCTTCTAAAGTATACTCAGGCATATATGCAGCAATAACGTGCTTTATTTCACGCAAGGTTCTTGCATTATCGCCATCAACCGCATGGCCGGTAGGCTGCCCTTGATAATTAATGCCTGGATTAGAAAAGTATGCAATCCTAACTGCATCAATATTATCATCGAAATACTGTCCACTATTATAAGTCATCAGGTCGCAGTACATTTGGCCATCGTTACCAAGCCATCTCCATCCTGCTGACCAGATATTTTCCGGCCAATCATTCCAGTTGGTTGGCCCTGGTTGCACATTTTGGTCTTTATGATGATGACATCCCATATTATGCCCCATTTCATGAATATGGGTGTATGTCCAGCTTGCTTGTTGTACGCGCGTTAAGGAAAACCCAAGCTCAGGCCACCCCGTTTGATAAGTCAACAACCAACCAAGTCCGCCTGTGTCTTCAACATTTGCGAATATTGCTACTAAATCTGCACCGTAATCTTCTCTCCAATCATGAACTTCCTCCATATAATCTTCAGGATTTCCGGCAGCGTTCCATGGATTATAGCCTTCATGAAAAGTTAACCTGTTAAGGTCAATACCTGAGTCACCACTCTCGCTGTAATCTACCTCTGCGGAGTGTGTTAAAGTTGCCGTCATTATTGTTTCACTATTGTCCAGCGCCAACTGGGCAAATTCCATAGCCTGTGAAATGGTATTGTTTATAGAGCCTTCATTGCTGGCAGCCCACGAGGCAGCATTAGGAGTATAAACGATCATTACATTAATATTAGCAGGGTCATTGGGGGCTTTTGCAGCAGCCTTTTTAAGCCTTTCCAGTTGTTCATCATCCAGCTTGGGATAACCTGGTGGAACTAATGCAGAAGAAGGCTCTATATAATCAAGTTTGTCGCCATCTAATAGTTTTAGATATGTATTGCCATTATAACCACTGGTCTTTATACTGTACCGAACATTTTTTTCGGGCAAACTTATTGAAGCTAAAACAAGATCATCAGTTTTGGATAATAACATATAACCCATTGGGTAATCAACAAAACGAGCACGAACAGAATATGTACCGTTCACATTAGTGTTAATACGGTCAATTATCGCTTCGTTTAAAGTATCATCAAATAAGTCAATCACTAATTTATCTCCAATACTACAAGATTTGCTGTCAAAAATCTCAGCATTAAGTTCTATTTCGCTTATCTTCTTATAAGGCAAATGCAAATGTTCTTGCCCCGGTAGTTTTGAACCATCAATGGTTTGAAACATATTAATAACCTCCTGACCTGCAAGAGAATTTATTAAAAACTGTACCGCTAAAAAAAACAATGTAAAACGTATCATATCAATCAATATTTAGTAAAAAAATAGTTTAATTGTAACCTAACCGGCATTTATAAAGAATTAACATATAATCCACTAAGTTGTTTTTTGTTTTCTGCTATAATTCAATACAAAATAAACTCACAATAACCATAAATGGCCTTTATCAAGGCCTTTCTGGAGGAATTAAAACAGAGTCCTTTTCAATATAATGACTATCTTCTGGCTTTTCAAAATAAATAAAGTTTGTTTCTGTATCAGTTTTAATACGATACATTATGTTTTTCCCGGGAATATTAATAACCCCTAAAACATATCCATTATTCAATGAAATACTCATATATCCATCAGGGTAATCAATGAATTTTGCTCTTATTGTAATAGTATTGTTAACATCTATATTATGCCTTTCAATTATTGCATTATATTTTGTTTTGTCATCAAGGCGTATAACAACGCTGTCGTGTTTTTCAATATTTTTAACCATAGCTTCTGTAAGTTGTGCATCCTCCATAATTACCAAGCCATTCTCAGTATATTGTTTATCGGCAATCTTATACTTAAGCTCCGTTTCAGTCTTTTCATTATTTTCATTTGTACTATTTGAACATCCTGACGCACCATTATCAGAAAATCCTAAACCAAGTAATAGAACAATTAAGCAATGCACAAACCAAAACTTCATACAAAAACACTTTATGAAAAAGTAATATCCTTTATCAATTTTATAATCTCATAACAATATTTTCACTCATTATTCACAAAAAGAAAAACTAATATTAAAACCTGCCTGAATAATTGTCTCATTACATTAATAAACTTCAGATATCAAGCTATTGCTTTATAGGTATTCTTCTTAGAGAGCATTAAATTTTTATCGAAGGTAATTATTTTCATTAAAATTTCTATAAATGTTAATATTTTTTTTGCAAAACCCATTTTAAAGCCAACCTTATTCAGAATTTAAAAAATTTATAAAACCTCAGAACTGACAATAAAGACATTGTTGATTAAAACAAATTTTTCAATTCCTGACAAACTTAAAATCATTAATTTTGTTTGCCTTTTAGTTTTGTAATTTTTTATTCTGATAAGTTTTCATGTCAAAAAACAAATATAAACTCCTTTTAATTCGCCCAAGGCAAAAATACAA
>PWND01000117.1 GCA_003557965.1 Bacteroidales bacterium
TGCTATCTTCTTTGCTATCTTCTTTGCTATCTTCTTTGCTATCTTCTTTGCTATCTTCTTTGCTATCTTCTTTGCTATCTTCTTTGCTATCTTCTTTGCTATCTTCTTTGCTATCTTCCTTAATATCTTCCTTATCCTCCTCTTTGCTCTCCTTCTTGCTTTCTTCCTTAGGTAGTTCCTCAGATACCGGAGCATCATCAGCTGCAGCAGTCGTTGACTTCGCCTCTTCTTGCTTTTCCTCTGTGGTTTCTTCCTTCTTTTCTACTTTTTCTTCGGTTTGATTTTTGGATTCCTCTTGCCCCTCAGGTGTTTGCTCGTTTTTTCCTGATGGCAATTCTTCCTGATTTTCAACATTTTTTGGTTCGTTCGACATTAAATTTAATTTCTTGTGGTATTATCTTTTATGTTCTTAATAAGCTAATACCGGGTTAAACAATTTATTTTCAGCCCGAAAACGGGACTGCAAAGGTAGTAATTTAGGAATAAAAACAAAATATTGATATTGAATTATTTTTTGTAAATCAGCATTTTATATTTTTACCAAAATAGTCACCATGTATTATTTTTGTTTTAGCCTGAAACTCCTGTGTAAATACCGCAATAGGCGTAGTAGTAATAAAGAACTAATGCTGCTCAAATAAAAAATATATTAGCAATTAAAACTTTTTAAAGTTATTTGGTAATTTAATAGCGTATTTTCAAGTTTTTTCCTAAATTTGGCAAATAGTATAACTAAAGCCCAGTATCATGCGAATACATTTTCTTGATAGATTTAACCTTAAAGTGCGGTTTTCAATAATTATAGTATTAATGGTAACATTTACAATGTCCTTAATTTCGATTGTTGTTTATACTACAAGAAAATCATGGACATTTGAAACTAATGAATACACTATTAGAAACAGAATAAATGATTTAAAAGAACTAGTGGAAAACACAGCCCTATATACTGATAATTTTGAAGAATCTGTAATTGATATACTTGAAGACAAACAATACTATGATAATGGTTTTGCATTTTTGCTTAATACTGATGATGAGTGGGTTTATCCACCACCTGAACGGTTCAGTAATTACTTTACCGTTAGGTCTGTTTCATCAATTATCAGTGATCCTGCCGAAATAATAAATATTGACGGGCATTTTGGCAATTGCCTGGTATTTAAAACACATGTCGTTAATGAACAATATGTTTTAGGAATATCTGTTTTTGAGCAGGATTTTTGGTATCCTACACGTGCATATACGTTAATGTTAATTATACTATTAATCCCTGCCGGAATTATTCTTTTTACGATACTGCTCCATTTTATAATGCAGCCATTAACAAGACATTTAACAATACTGGCAAACAAAATTAAAACATTATCAAAAGGTATTTTACCTGAAAAATCCACATCACTTAAAAGAAAAGATGAAATAGCAAAAATTTCTGATTCTGTTAATGAGTTAATTGATGGCTTAAAGATGACTGTGAAATTTGCAGTAGAAATTGGCAAGGGGAATTACGATTACGAGCATAAGATTTTAAGCGAGGATGATGTTTTGGGAAATTCTTTGCTGGAAACAAGAGAAAGTTTAAAAAAGGCATCAGAAGAGCAAAAACTCCGAAAGATTGAAGAGGAAAAAAGAAACTGGGCTACTCAAGGATTAGCTGAGTTTTCTGATATTTTAAGAATTGATTATAACAATATTGATGACCTTGGGTTCAGAATTATTCAAAAACTAATAAAATACCTTGATATAAACCAGGGCGGGTTATTTATTGTAAATGACGAAGACCCTAATAATATTGTTTTAGAACTAATTGCCTGCTATGCTTTCGACCGGCAAAAATTTGTCAGTGAGAAATTTAAACCTGGCGAAAGCTTGGTTGGCGCATGTTATCTTGAGCGCAAAACAACACACATTAAGAAAGTTCCTAATACATATATTTCAATTACAAGCGGGCTTGGGGAAGCAAATCCTTCCTCACTTCTTTTGGTACCGTTAGTTTTAAATGAGGATATTTTTGGAGTTATTGAGCTTGCCTCATTTAAAGAGTTTCCTCAATACAAGATTGAGTTCGTTGAAAAAGTTGCTGAAAGTATAGCTTCGTCTATTTCAAATGCAAAAACAAATGAAAAAACGAAACAGTTACTGAAGCAATCTCAAACACAGGCAGAACAAATGACTTTGCAGGAAAAGGAGATGAAACAAAACATGGAAGAAATGCAAGCAACCCAGGAAGAAATGCAGAGGCTATTATCTCTTAATAACCTGAGAATTGACCAGGCAAAAGCAGTATCAAGTGTCAGAGAGTTATGCAATAACACTAACCTGTCAAACAAAGAGTTATTTGAAAAAGTAATTAATATAATGGCTAAAGGATGGCAGCACTCCGAAAATGCTGCTACAAAGATTAATTACAAAGACATATTTGTTGAAAGTGATAATTACATGGACACACCATGGAAGATTTCTGAAGAAATTGAAGTTGATAAAAGCGACATGCTTATTATTGAAGTAGTTTATACCAAAGAATACCCTGACGCTGATGTAGGGCCATTTTTAAATGAAGAGGTTGAACTTGTTAAAAACATAGGTGCGTTATTAAAAGCATTTTTAAAATCTTAATTTGTTTTAAATCATAACAAAAGACTACTTCTTGTTAATGTGGAAAATTATTTATCAAAATATTATATTTTAATATATTTTTGCTTAATGAGGAGTAAAGCGGACTCAAATAAATAATATTATGAGAGGTATCAGAAAACTAAAACTTAAGCAGCGTTTTATAGCTTCTTTGTTAATAGTAGTTGTTATAATTTTTTCTATTTTCGGAAGTATTGTATATTTTAACAGAATAAGAACCACCACCGAGGACATTGATTCTGTAATGTATGGAAACTTGAAAGATTTAATTTCCCTGTTTGACCTGGCAAATTTTAATCAAAGGCTTCATAAAGGCAAATACACAAATGCTTCAAAGGATATTATTCAAAGCTTTGTATTTGAGGATGAATTTATTGCAGATGATATCAAATTTGAGATTGACAATATTGATACTGAATTGGAAAAAGAATTCGGGTTTTATAAAGAAACTCTTGAATATTTAAATGAAGTTCTGCCGGACAAAAAATATTATGACACCGGTTACCCATTTGTAGCTACATATTGCGGGCAAATGTTAATACATCCTACCAAAAGATTTTCAGACATTACCGATAAATCATATTTTCATGAGTTTGAAAATGAGGATTTCGGAAGGTATGTTTATGAAAATCCTGAAACAAATCAAACAGAGTGGATATACTTTATGAAAGCACCGGCATATAATCTTTATGTTGGTGGTGTTGTTATGGAGTATGATATTTTACATGCTCCTATCAACAAAGTTATGAGATTAGCTTTTGCTTCATTATCTTTTGCTTTCCTGATATTTCTATTTCTGATTATTGGCTTGGCTAACTCTGTCCTTAGGCCTATAAAGAAAATTAGCAAATCTCTGAACAATCTTGCAATAGGAGATATTAGCCACGAAATTTACATAAAAGGGAATGATGAAGTTGCTGAAATTGGACAGTCAGCTAATAAAATCACTGTAGCTCTAAAAGAAAAGTCATTATTTGCCCAGGAAATAGGAAAAGGTAATTTTGAGCATGAATATAACCCTTTAAGCGACAAGGATGAGTTAGGAAAAGCTTTAATTGATATGAGAAACAGCCTTCAGGAATCGAAAAAACTTGAAGAAGAAAGAAAAGAAGAAGATCAAAAGCGGAACTGGGTGACTGAAGGACTTGCAAAATTCGGTGATATTTTAAGACAAGATAATGAGGATATTGACAAACTATCTTATAGTATTATAAGCAACCTGGTGAGTTACCTTAAAATAAACCAGGGGGGAATATTTGTTCTTAACGACAATGATGAACATAATAAGTTTCTTGAATTAAAAGGCTGCTATGCCTATGAAAGAAAAAAGTTTACTGAGAAAAAGATTGACATTGAGGAAGGTATAATTGGGGCTTGTTTTTTGGAGCAATCAACAAATTATATAACTGACATACCTTATGATTACGTGCATATTACCAGTGGATTAGGGGGTGCAAGGCCAAAATGTTTACTACTGGTACCACTTTTAATAAATGAAGAATGTTTCGGAGTAGTCGAGTTAGCATCTTTTGAAGAATTACAGCAACATGAAATTGAGTTTGTGGAAAAAGTTGCAGAAAGTATAGCATCTGCAATAAAAATGGTTAAAACTAATTATAAAACTTCTGAACTTTTAAAGCAATCGCAGGTACAGCAGGAAGAAATGAGAGCCCAGGAAGAAGAAATGAGGCAAAACATGGAAGAACTCCATGCTACACAGGAGGAAATGGAAAGAAAATCATTGGAGATGGAAGGCGTAATGACTGCTTTAGATACATCAAACTATATAGTAATTTACGACCTGTATGGGAAGGTGTTGTCAATTAACGACCCATACCTAAAACTTCTTGATGTCAGACGTGAAGATGTGGTTGGGAAGACACACTCTGATAATCTTGTGCTTAACGAAGAACAAAGAAGTAACTATAACCGTTTCTGGGAAGACCTTAGAGAGGGTATTATTAAGAAAGAGCTTAATAAAGTTGTCATTAACTCTAAGGAATATTGGATGCAGGAAACCTATGGCCCCATTTTTGACAGTAACGGCAAACCTTATAAAATATTCAAAGTAGCTTATGATGTAAGTGAAAATGTACAACAAGCACAAAAACTTGAAGAGCAGCAAAAAACTATTGATAAAAACATGCATGAACTCCACGAGGCAAAAATAAAAGTATCAAGGCAAGCTGTTGAAATGGAAGGATATGTTCAGGCAATTAATAATGCCCTTCCTTCAATTGAGTACGACCTGCATGGCCAAATTATATTCATCAATGATGCTTATATGCGATATGCAAGAAAGTTTGGACCGGTTAATAAAGATGACTTGCTGGGCAAATATCATCATGATTTTATTGTATCTGAAGAATATGCTGAATCTGAAGATTATAAAAAGTTTTGGGAAGGACTACATGCCGGGCAAGTCCAGACAATAGAAAGCATGAAAAAAATGAATGAACAGGAAGTTTGGATCAGGGAAATATACACACCGGTAAAGGACGAGAAAGGTGAAGTTTTTAAAATTATCAGATTCAATTTTGACATCACTGAACAAAAAGTAGCTGAAAATGAAAAGGAAGCGCTTGAAGAAAAACTTAATGAGCTAAAAAAACAAGACAAAAACAAGAAAAAGTAATATATTATTGATTATCTGAAATATAACAATTTTTAATTCTAATTAGTAAAAAAATGATTATAAAAGCTATCAAAAATAAATACAAAAAATTAAGGCTTCAGCCACGTATTATTTTAGCAATAAACATTACTTTGGTTATTTCATTAGCTATTATTTCGGTTGTTGCAACTATAAACAGACAAAATACTCAATACAGAGATGCAGAAAATACTTTGTTTACTGAGTTGGATTATTTACAAACCATATTAAATATAACAAGCGAAAAAGAACTTGAGGCAGTAAAAGAAGTTTTTTACGAAAAGAGGTTTTATATAAATGGGTATGCAAGCCTGATACACAGAAGTGGGAATGTATTAATTGACAATACTATTGAAGGGCAAAGTATAGCAGGCACTTCTTACTTCAGGCGTATGAATGAAATGAGAAGAGGGCATGTCGAATTTACTGACCCTAACGAGACTGAGAGAAGTATGCAAAGGAAGCATATTTATTTCACTTATTACGAACCATTGGAAAGCTTCATTACTGCAACTGTTTACCATAAAGACCTTATCAGAGACCCGGTATTAAACACATTAAAAATATTACTTTTTGCTCTTATTTTCACTTTAATTATTTTCAGCCTTGTAAATTATTTTGTTATTGGAGCAAACATTACAAAACCTATAGTTGGGTTAAAAGAAGAAGTAAAAAAATTAGCTAAAGGCCAACTCCCTGAAAAGTATGAATATGACAGCCAAAATGAAGTGGGTGACATCGTTACCTCTTTCAATGATCTAATAGATGGAATAAAAAGAACTGCAATTTTTGCTAACGAAATTGGGAAAAATAATTTTGACCATGAATTTACCCCGTTAAGTGAAGATGATGTGCTGGGTAACTCACTTCTTGAAATGAGGCAGAGCCTTAAAAAAGCTTCCGAAGAAGAACAAATAAGAAAAGTGGAAGATGAAAAACGAAACTGGACTACCCAGGGATTAGCAACGTTTGCAGATATTCTAAGGCAAAATACTAACGATATTGAGGAACTTTCATACAACATTGTGAGTAAGCTGGTAGAATACATGGGCATTAACCAGGGAGGAATATTTGTGCTGAATGACGAGGATGAAAACAATAAATTTCTCGAACTAACAGCTTGTTTCGCTTTTGATAGAAGAAAGTTTATGGAGAAGCAGGTTAAAATAGGTGAAGGATTAGTCGGAACTTGCATGCTCGAAGGCCAAACTATTTACCTGACTGAAGTGCCACAAAATTATATTAGAATAACTTCCGGGCTTGGCGATGAAAACCCAAGCGCATTGCTTATTGTTCCTCTTAAGGTTAATGATGAGATTTTTGGAGTAATTGAACTGGCTTCTTTTAAAAAGTTTGAAGACTATCAGGTTGAGTTTGTTGAAAAAATTGGAGAAAGTATTGCTTCTACAATATCTAACGTTAAAATAAATAACAACACTGCTGTTTTACTTGAAAAGTCACAGCAACAAGCGGAAGAAATGAGAGCGCAGGAAGAGGAAATGAGACAAAATATGGAAGAGCTTTCAGCTACCCAGGAAGCAATGGCAGAGAAAGACAGGGAAAACCAGCTTATAATTACCGACCTAACCAAAGAAAAAGATGAGCTTAGCAACTTGATTGCTGAAAAAGAAGCAGAAATTGAAAAACTAAAAAAAGAACTGGATAAAGGTAATGCTGATACAACTCAAAAAACTGAAGTTAAAAAAGATGATAAAGATGAAGATGAAAATATAAGTGAAAGTAACTTAAAGGAAAGCTCTGAAGATACTGATGATGGGGAGGCAGATAAACCTATGAATGAAGAATCTGGGGATAATACAGATAAAGAAGACACTGATGATAATGACGAAGATTCTGATGATGACTTGTTAAAAGGAGATTCTAAAACACAACAGGATTGGGAAAAACATCTTGGCAAATCAGGCAAAAAGTTTAAAAAAGGAAAAGGTAAAAAGAAATAAAAACAATATATAAAGCAGCCCGGATGAATTATACTAATTTTATCCAACTGACTTTTCTGTCAAACTCAAAGCCAATTTTTGAGAGAAGTTTTTTGGTCTGAACATTCTGAGACTCAATATTTACGAAAGCCATTTTATCATTATTAATCCTTTCGCATACTAAAAACCTAAGCAGGTTTTCTCCAATACCTTTTCCCCTGTATTGCTGAAGAATATTTAAAAACCCCAGAGAACTGTCATCATGTGTAAGAGCCCATCCTGCAAGCCTGTGGTCCTGCCAAAACCCTGCTGATATATCCTTACTTAATCTGTCACATATATACTCAACAGAAGTAAAATCCTTATATGCCGAATTATTGTAAATATAATCACCCATTTGGGGATCTATAGGCTTACATTCAATACCAGGTTTTACAACCTCCTTTTTCTCAGGTATATAAAATCTTTCTGTGGTTAATCTCCATTCTATTTTTTTATTTCTGGTTAACAACGGCAGCATCCAGTCTTCTACATTGGCAAAATACAAAGTTTCATAAGCAAAGTCGTTGAGAAGCTTGATTAGCTCTTCCTTATTGTCTGAACTTATATATGCCCATGTGTAGTCACTTGAACCTGTCAGAATGTGTGACTTGCCGGAGTTAAAAGTCTTTTCAATTTTATAATTTTCAAAAAAACCAAATATTGGCATGTTTTGAACTCGGTTCTTATTTAAAACCTCTGCGATATCCTTAGGTATCTTATACATATTGCAGCTATCAGTTTTTTTGTTGTTTTTGAACTATCAAAGCTAAATAAAAATTTTAAATAAATAATATTTTATATGAATATGGTTCTAAAAACAATATTTATAAAAAATTAATTTGAAGTTTTTACCTTTTTTTGTATCTTGCGTAAATGTATTAAGTTTTTTTTAATAAATTTTTAATTATGAAGTTTAAACTTATACGATTTTTTGCACTGCTTAATTTATTATTTTTTATTCCATTATCTGCTTTTACAGAAAGCATAAATGATGATAAAGAAAAAACCACAACACAAGTTACTGCCGACGAAGTAATAGATGATAGTGAAAGAAGGCAAAGCCCTGCCTATATTTTAAAGTGGACAGAAAGCCTTCAAAAAAGTGATGATGGCGAATATCACTTCTCAACAAAAACACCCATTGGTTTTACATCTTTTGTTGTGGGATGGGAAACTGAAAATAAAAAACATCCTGCCGGCCACTTTACTGTTGAGTACCGTGTTAAGGATGAAACCGGCACATGGTCTGACTTTAGGGAAGGCCATGGGTTTGTTCACCCTGACGAAACACCTACTCAGCGCTATCTTACAAATGTGTTATTTCCCCCTGTATTGGATGCACATTATGCTGTTGAGTTTAAAATAAAAACACCGGCCGATGTTGAAATAACTATGGTTATGATTGACATCATAGATATAAGAGATACAGGGAAACCGGGCCCCCATCCTGATGATAAAGACAGATTTTATAAAGATACCAAAACATGTCCGGAATTTCCAACTATGATTCCCAGGTCGGAATGGTGTGGTGCATATACAGCATGTCATAATCCTTCATATACACCCACAATTATTGACCCAACACATGCAGTGATTCACCATGGAGGGATGCCAGATACATACACTGATGGATATGCTGTAGTACGCTCCTACTGGAACCATCATGTTAATACAAACAATTGGGCAGATATTGGCTATAACTATCTGTTTGATAAGTATGGTAATTTTTTCCAGGGCAGACATAATCCGGATTTACCGGAAACTGATGTCAGGGGAGCACATGCAGGAGCCTCCAACAGCTATTCAATAGGAGTAAACTTTTTGGGCAATTCTGATGTAACATTACCTACTGAAATACAACTCAATAAAAACAATCAATTTCTAGCATGGTGGTTTGATCATAATGATTTTGACCCTACGTCTTCTGCATGGATTCCTCTTCAAAGTGGTGGTAGTGCAACAGTGACTCGAATTTGTGGCCACAGGGATGTTAATATTGGCGGGACTACCTGCCCGGGAGATGCTCTTTATGCTGAATTGCCAGGAATCAGAACTAATACAAAAGCAATTATTGACGCTTGCGATGATAGTGATCCTCCTGTAACATCAATTATTGTTGATAGTGAATGGGTAGCTAACAACTTTACTGCTGATTTTGAAGACGTTGACCATGGCAGCGGTATAAGCAGAAGATTCTACCAGGTACTTGAATTTGACGGAGTACACTGGAAAGCAAACTACAGCAGGGGATTCTTTGGCGACAATTTCGAATCAATTAATACTAACCCATGGGGCATATCCAGCGGAAACTGGCATATAGATAACAACCGTCTTACTCAAACCGACGAAACAATAGGAAACACAAATATCTACACACCTCTTAATCAAACTCTTTCCAACAGGTATATGTACCAGTTTACTGCGAAAGTTGATGGCAGCGGCTCTAATAAAAGATTCGGACTGCACTTCTTCTCTGATAACGGAAGCTTAACAAACAGGGGTAACTCATATTTTATTTTTTTCAGAGTTGATGGTGAATCTTTACAATTTTATAAAGTAGAAGATGATAGCTGGGAGCTCAAAAAAACAATTGATAATATTTCTACTAATACCGGGCAATGGTACGATATTAAAGTTATTTACGACAGAATAACCGGTGAAGTCTTAGTTTACAGAGATGATGTTTTTCTTGGTTCATGGACTGACCCCTCTCCACACAGCGATAATGGCAATTATATATCTTTCAGAACTGGTAATTGCCAGCTTTATATCAATGACCTTAAAGTTTACAGAACCAGGTATCCTTCAGTAAATATAAGTGTCGGCGAAAGTGATGAAAACGACATGAGATATCAAAGTGTTGACTCAAACACTCCGGCAGGAAAAATAAAATCAATTGTATCAGATAATGCAGGTAATCTCTCAGAAATTGCTCATCAAAACATGTATATTGACTGGACAGCTCCTGTTACATCAATAAATGCTGATTTAGAAAGTCAATGGGTAACTGAAGATTTTACTGCAGAGTTTAATGATGTTGACAATCTAAGTGGAATTGACAGGCGTTTTTATAATGTAGTTGAATTTGACGGTGAGTGGAGCGCGAATACTCAAAGAGGATACTTTTTTGATAATTTTGAAAGCCTTAATGCAAACACATGGAATAGTATTTCGGGTACATGGAATGTAAGCGATAATAATCTTCAACAGACTGATGGCTCAGTTGGTAATTCCAATATTTACGCCCCACTCAAGCAAAATCTTTCTAACAGGTATTTATATAATTTCCAGGCAAAAATGAGTGGCGACACTCATGCACACGGCAGAAGATTTGGTTTTCACTTTTTTGCCGATAACGGAAGCCTGCCTAACAGAGGCAATTCATATTTTATTTGGTTCAGGCACGAATCTGAACTATTGCAGTTTTATAAAGTTGTTGAAGATACATTTAGCCTTGTTAAAGAAGTTGAAAACATAACTACTAACCTTGGCCAATGGTACAATATTAAAGTTATTTATGACAGAATAACCGGTGAAATTATTGTTTACAGAGATGGTACTTATCTTGGCAAATGGATAGATTCAGACCCGTACCAGGAAAACGGTGAATATATATCATTCAGGACGGGCAATAGTGAATTGTCAGTTGAGAATATTACTGTACTTAGAACAAGGTTTCCGGAAGCAGATATAAAAGTAGGTGAAGATGACACCAATGATATCCGGACACAAAGCTCCTCACCTGAAAGCACAGCAGCTAAGTTAAACTCTATAGCTACTGATGTTGCCGGAAACTTCTCAAATTTTGCTGAATTAGATTTATTAGTTGACTATACACCCCCCGATGAAGTCTCTTACGTTTTTGACGGGCTTGATGAAGATATTAATGAAA
>PWND01000025.1 GCA_003557965.1 Bacteroidales bacterium
GCGGCATTTTTGCCAACAGAGGGAATGCTGCCTGCTCCGCGTCCTTCAGTAAGAGTTGTACCCAGTTGAATTTTATTTGGCACAGGGCTTAACTCAAGAGCTTGTGCATCTGTATTAGATACGATAAAGTCAACACCCTGAATACCAAGCTTAAACATGTGTGTTACGGCATTGCTTCCACCGCCGCCAACACCTAATACCTTAATAATAGATGACTGGTTTTTAGGAAGATCAAATTTAATTTTAGTCATATCTCAATTATTTTTCTGGTTCGAAAGTAGTTAATAATTATTTCTTTTATCTATTTAATATCAATGTTTTATTAACAGTTTTATCAACATCAAGTTTAAAATAACAACCATATTTTTTTAAGATTCATCTTCTTCATCAAAAAATTGCTTACCTTTTGCAATGATTTTATCAAAGAAGTTGCTACTTCTGTCTTTCTTTTGGGCTTTTGGGCCACTTTTAGCTTTTCTCTTTTGCATATCATGATAATCAAATCCAAGAATTACCAATCCAACGCCAGTTGCAAACATCGGGCTGCTAATGTCGCCTGAAGGAAGTTTAGCAAGATGTTCATTAGGATATCCAATTCTTGTATCAAGCCCGGTATTAAACTCTGCAAGTTGAGCAACATGCTTTAATTGTGCGCCGCCACCTGTTAGCACCATTCCGGCAATAAGTTTATTTTCAAAGCCGGAGCTTTTTATTTCATAATAAACATGCTCAATAATTTCTTCCATTCTGGCCTGAATAATACTAGATAAGTTTTTAAGTGAAATTTCTTTAGGTTCTCTTCCCTTCAGGCCAGGAATTGAAACTATTTCTTCTTCTTTGTTTTCGCTGGCTAATGCAGACCCAAAGTTTGTTTTTAAAGCTTCGGCCTGGGTTCTGATGATTGAACATCCCTCTTTGATATCATCTGTGATAACATTTCCTCCAAGTGGAATTACAGCTGTATGCCTGATAATATTGTCCTGGAAAATAGCAATATCAGTAGTGCCTCCGCCAATGTCAACCAGAACCACTCCTGCTTCTTTTTCCTCTTTGCTAAGAACTGATTGAGCAGAAGCCAGCGGCTCTAATATCATTGTAGAAATATCAATACCTGCTTTATTTATACATTTTTCAATGTTTTTGGCTGCCCCAACATCACCTGTAATGATGTGAAAATTAGCTTCAAGGCATATACCTGACATACCAACCGGCTCTTTAATGCCTTGCTCGTTGTCAATTATGTAGTCTTGCGGAATTACATGAATTATTTCTTCTCCCGGAGGCAGTACAAGCTTCCTCATATTATTAACCAGGGTATTTACATCATCACGGCTAATTTCCTCCTCAATACTATTTCTTATAATATTTCCGCGATGCTGAATACTTCTTATATGCTGGCCGGCAATTCCAACATTTACCACCCTTATTTCGACACCTGATTTTTGTTCAGCTTCTTTTACCGCAGCCTGAATAGAGTCAACAGTATTTTGGATATTTGCCACTATACCCCTGTTTACTCCTAAAGATTCGGTTTTTCCTACGCCTAATACTTCTACTTTGCCATATTCGTTTTTACGGCCAACAATACAGGCTATTTTTGTTGAGCCAATATCTAAACCTACTATTATTTCTGATGTTGCCATATATTTATTTATTTTGAACAAACAATTTGATTATTATACTTTAAGTTTACCCTGTTATATCTATGCCAACCTACCTGGGTTAAACCATTTTTATAAAAAACTTTTAGCTTATTAAATTTGTAATCAATATTTTCCAATTTCCCAAATTCAACAACATGAATATTCCCCTTGGGAATTATTTCCGCTTCACCATTATTATTAATATATACCTGGTCAATTAAAGATTCCCAAAAAGAATCATTATATATGTATGCTGCCAGTTGATATACCTGTTTAAGCTGCTTTTCATTGTCAGTGAGATCATTAAAACTTTCTTCATTTTGAAAATCCAGCAATGGAGAATAAGTTGCGCTAATATTTCCAAAAGCAACAGGAACCCTGGCTGTGTGCTTATCGCTTAAGGGCAGCAACCTGCCATTGTTATCAATATAAAAAGAATTGTTTTCTGAACTAATAACCCTTATTATGGGCTTTCTCAGCTTTACAACCAAGTGCAATCGCCCTGTTGTTGTTATATAGGAATATGAATCTTCAACATATACAATATTATTTACTATATCTTCAATTTTTTCAAGGCTAATGTCTGATAATTTTTTATCTACCACATTACCGTGAAAATTATACACCGCATCTCTTATATCAGATTTATCAACAAAAAAATTATCTCCTGAATATTTTATTGTTATATCAAAAACATCACACACATTACTGTTATTCTTTTTAACAGAAAAGCCCACCATTATGATAATTAAAGCAATTACCAAGACGTAAGAAAGAATGCGAAATAATTTTCTAATCATTTTAAGTTTTGTTTTTAAAATTTCTTTCCAACATTGATTTTATCAATTCAGTGTACCTGTCAATGTTTCCTGCGCCCATTGTTAAAATAACATCATAGTTTTTACATTTTTGTTCCAATTCTTTAACTATTTGCTCTTTTTCTATCAGTATTTTTTTTTCTGTTTTAACATTTTTAAAAATAATTTCTGAGCTAACACCCTTAATGGGTTGCTCCCTGGCTGGATAAATATCCAGCAGTATTAATTCATCAAGCAGCGACAAGCTATCAGCAAATCCATCGGCAAAATCCCTTGTACGTGAATACAAATGAGGCTGAAATACTCCCAAAATCTTTTTACCGGGGTAA
>PWND01000051.1 GCA_003557965.1 Bacteroidales bacterium
AAAAAAAGAACCAAAAGTATTACTATAAAAGATATTGAGCTTATCAACAATCCGAAACGCATATTTTCTTTTGAGTAATTCTGCGACTTGCGGTATTTTTCTTCATCGTATATACCTTTCAAATCTTCCGGCAATTTGTTGCTCCAGCGGGTAGAATTGAGGTAATCCATTATTCTTTCAAAAGTAAAATCAAATACGATTATTGCTATAATGATGTATAAAAGGACCTGTTCCATTTATGTTATTTGTTTAGAAGTTTATTTATTGAGTCCATTCTAAAAAGTCATTTTTGCCACTAAGCATGCACTGAGCTTGTCGAAGCGTCACAAAAACACTAAAGTATCACTAAAATATACATATTGACTTTCAGCTTTTTGTGTAATTTAGTGTTTTGGTGTTTTTGAGACATTTCATATATTTTGACTTTTTATAGTGGACTATTTATTCAATAGTTTTGTTATATAATTGGCTCATTGGTTGCAGGTTTGAAATATATCAAAAAATTCCACTCCTTCTCCTGATAAACCATTCGATTGTTACCAGCAAAAGTATTAAAAAGAATATTCCCCTCAAACTAATTGCATCTTCAAATTGTTTTTGGGAGTATAATATAGGTTTTATGTCTTCTCGCTGTTTTAATTCATTAATAAGTTCACTCCACTGCCCGGGGTAGAAAAGTTTGCCGTCGTTTTCTGCAGCAAGCCTGTACATTATTTGGTGGTTGGCAATAGTTTGCAACTTTTCTATGTTGAGTTCTGCGACACTGAATGCACCTTTGTGGCTGAATCGATCATCACCTATTGTAACTTTTGCCTCATAAGTATAATCTCCGGGCGAAAAAGTTCCTGCATCAAGAGTATACGCATTTGATGTACGGCTGAAAACGAAAGGATAATCAACTCCTTCCTCATTATATATCGTTAAATGAAGTTCGGGCTCGTTTATTAATTCATAACTGTGATTATAAACTTCTGCGGTAAATCTCACAGGTTCATTTTCATAGAAGATGTTTTCGGAATAAATTCTTAGTTGGCTTTTATCTTCAATCACAGATAAGTATTGAGCAATTTTGGAAATTAACTCATCAAAAACATGGTGGTTTTGCTTATGCATGAAGTTGTGCAGCCGCCATCTCCATATCCCTTCCCCTGTTATAACACCGGTTTTTGTTTCTCCATGGTCGGATAAAATTATTAGTGGTTCTTCTGTAATTACATTGCCGATTTTTTGATAAAGGAAGGTACGTGCTGAACCATCTTTTTCATAATTTGCAAAATGAGGATATAAGGGTGGCAGCAAGCCGAAGAAGTCTTTAGCATCCTGACTGATGCTGAAAAGAGCAAAATTGTGGTTAAACTGAGGCAAGGCTTCATTGAATTGGCCTGATCGTGGCCTGATGGTGATGCCGGCATTCTGATCGTTGAATGCTGAAATGTTGGTCTGACGGCCTGTTATAAAAAGTCGTGGTATATTATGCTCCTCAAGCCTGCTAAGCAACTCAGCCCGCGGATGTTTTAATGAAGGCAGCTGATGAAGTATTGCCAGGTTAAACTGTTCAACATTCTCATCAAACTTATCAATTTCAAATGATTTTACTTCGTAATTTTCATTGTTTTCAAGGCTTTGCTTAATAGCCCCTACATCCGGATGCGGGGTGTTTGAAAGGAGTAATATTTTTTGACGGCTTTCGAGCACTTCGATAAAAATATCTTTAGAGTTATTTTCAATGCTTATCTCACCTTCCACCGGAGAAAGGCTGACATGATACCTTTGCATTCCAACTTCATCTGCTTCCATTGTTAGATCTACCGTTTGAAAATGATGATCCGTATGGATGTCTATAGTTTTAGAAAATACTCTTTCACCATCCCTGGTAATAGTTAGCGTGCTGCTTTCTTCGGAGCATTCACGAGCTTCAATATTCACCTGCATAGGAAATTTATTGCCAAGATACGTTACGCGGTTGTGCAGTACGTCATTAAGAATAACGTCTTTGTGAGGTATGGTGTCGCCCAGGGCAATAGTATAAAGGGGGAATTTATTTGTGCCAGAAGCATAAACAGGATTAATCCCACGATTGTATATACCGTCGGAAGCTACAATCACAGCTCCTACATTCCTGTTGCTGTATGTTGTTTGCAGCCCTACAAAAATGGCAGACATATCGGTATACTTTTCATCAAAAGTGAACTTGTCGTTCCTGCTAAATGATTCACCAAAGGTGTATGACCTCACATCATAATCCTTTCCGAGTTCTTCCTTAAAGAATTTTACTTCATCGAGATAAGCATTATGATAATACGCTGAATCAGGTACAAATCCCAAAGAGCCTGTATTGTCCTGAACAAAAAGCATCATGGGGTCTTCCTTAACATTTGTCAGGCGCTCTATCATGGGTGAAAGGAGGAGGATAGCCAGGAAAAAAACTACTACAAACCTTAATATTCCTAGTGCGATGGATGTTTTTTTACCAGGATTGCTTTTGTTGCGGTAGTAAAGAATAGCTGCATAGCCGCCGCCTAAAAGAAGACAAATTATTACCAGCCATGCAGGATAACCAAAGGTTATATCAAAACTCATATATAAGGTATTAACGTTTATTCAAAACAATTCTTTGTTAAAAATATTATGGCTTATAGAAGCGAAATAAAAACACAAATATAAGGTGAATTTATCATTATTGCTTATACAAAACTCTTAACCAAGAACGATTCATTGCTTGATTTGTTACGGTATCATGTATAAAGTTTTTTGCATTTATGAATTATTGTTTTTAAATAG
>PWND01000020.1 GCA_003557965.1 Bacteroidales bacterium
AATAACGTGAGTTCGATATAAGATTCTAGTCACAGAAAGTTATATTTGCTTTAGATGTGGGCTAAATATTTTGAAATAATAGCTGGCTATTCTGAGAAATATTTAGTCCAAAGATGCAGGAAAGAGGACTTTCCCTTTGGGTTTATCAGATTTTGGCATAAATTTCCCCAAATTGGTTCGAAATATCCCGATATGTATTCTCCAATCTGTGAATATTTCTGCTCAAAATCAATATAAACTGTGACCGAAGATTACATCGAACTCACGTTAAATAGCTTTAGCTTCGCTGCGATGAACTGAGCGACTAGTCGATGTTAGCTCGTAAACCCGGTTCTAGCAGACATTACAACCTCTTAGCAGCTTTGCACAGTTGCAGGATTTTCAATCGCATACTTAAAGCCATACTCGCCTAAAGCAAGCTTGGGACAAAGTTAGAGAAATGAAGCTTAAGTCTTGTGGCAACTGCGTTGAGAGTCAGGGCATCACTATGAGTGATACCCTCTTATGTTTGTAACATTAAATTTAATAAAAATTATTTACATTTACAACTTAAAGGAAAAACAATGGGAAATAGATGAAACCCTTGGCAACAAAATTGTATGCCGAAAGTCAGATAACTTCCCATTGTTTTATTTTCTAAGAGTCTGTACAGTATTGAGAAACTATTTCTATATGAATAGATTTCGTATCAAATTGAGAGGAAAGACTGTGAGAAAATTAACTATGTGTAACTAAAAAATTTAATGTTATGGAAATTACAAAACAATGTATTGGGATTGATGTTAGTAGGGACAGTTTAGATGTTATCTTTAAGGAACAAGTCAATCAGGAAGTTAAAATTAAAGGTTGTAGAAAGTTTGATAATAATTCTGATGGTTTTAGCCAACTTATTAAATGGGGCAATAAACGTAAAAAATGTGAAAATGTCTATTATATTATCGAGGCTACCGGAGTATATCACGAAGAACTATTATACTTTCTTTATAGTGATGACAAAAAAGTTTGTGTTGAACTCCCTCAAAGGATTAAGTATTTTGCTAAAAGCAAAGGCGTTAAGACCAAAAATGATAAAGTTGATAGTAGTGTAATAGCAGATTATGGAATAGAGAGAAAACTTAGGTTGTGGCAACCACCAAGTAAGGATTTTAAAAGCCCAAGTGATTTTAGCAGAGAACACAACTCAATTCAAAATTTAAAAACTATTGCAGAAAATAGGCTTCATTCAGCAAAAAGCTCACATGCTAAAGACCAAAGAACCATAAACCGTTATGTGGACCAGATAGCGTTTTATAAAGAACAGTTAAGCGAAATAGAAAAGGATATAAAATCTGTCATTAAAAAAGACAAAAACTTAAAGGAAAAACTTAATAATATTACTTCAATTAAAGGAATAGGTATGATTACTGCTGTTAAAATAATCGCAGAAACTGGAGGATTTTATCTTTTTTCTAATATAGGTCAATTAGTGAGCTATGCAGGGTTGGATGTAATAGAAAACCAATCAGGGAATAATGTTGGAAAAACAAAAATATCAAAAAAAGGAAATGCTAATTTACGAACAGCTCTTTACATGCCAGCAATGACATCAATACAACACGATGAAAAAATGAAAAACTTTAATAACAGAATTATGCAAACTCATCAATTTAAAAAGCAGGGGATGGTTGCAGTAATGCGAAAATTGCTAATATTATCATATACACTATGGAAAAAAAATGAACCTTATGACGAAAATTATGTATGGAATAAATCAGTATAAACTTTGGGTAATGAGGAGACTAAGCTTTCTTTTTGCAATAGCAAATATAGCAATTATGTGAAAAATTAAAAAAAACATTGAAATTAATTTGGAATCTAACACAGTATCTAACTAAAGAATGGTTTTTCTCGTTAGCAAATAATACCGAAATGTATAATCAAATCATTGCATTAAGAATAAGTTCGGCTAAGTCAAGATTTTTAATTTCTTCTTCTTTATTTTTATATTTTAGCCCGTCTGTGAGCATTGTCATGCAGAAAGGACAGGAGCTTGCAATAATACCGGCATTGGTTTCCAGAGCGTCTTCAGTTCTTTCAATAAAGACTTCTTTATTACCTTTTTCGGCATCCTTAAACATTTGAGAACCTCCTGCACCACAGCACAATGCAAAACTTTTGGTTCTTTTCATTTCTTTATTTTTAAGACCGAGTTCGTTTATAAGTTTTCTGGGTGCATCATAAATATCATTTGCTCTGCCCAAATAGCAGGGGTCATGGAAAGTAACAGTCTTCCCTTTTAGTTTAGATTTATCCAGGTTAAGATTCCCTTTAAACAGCTCATCACTTAAAAACTCTGTATAGTGAACTACTTCATAATTCCCACCTAAATCAGGGTATTCATTTTTGAAAATATTGTAACAATGAGGGCAAATACAAATGATTTTTTTTATTTCGTAAGAGTCAAAAAGCTCAATTAAGCTCAAAGCCTGCATTTGAAAAAGCATTTCATTTCCTGCTCTTCTGGCGGGGTCTCCGTTGCAGGTTTCTTCTGTTCCCAGTACAGCAAAGTCCGTTTTTAGTTTATCAAGAATCGTTGCAAAAGCCTTAGCAACTTTCATATATCTGTTATCAAAAGCACCGGCACATCCAACCCAAAATAAATATTCGGGCTTATGACCTTTGGTAAAAACTTCTGACATTATCGGAACATTTATATTTTCTGTATTTTCCATATGTTAACTATTATTTTTTTAGCATCATGCTATTATTAAATTACTATAGATTAAATTTTCACCACTGAT
>PWND01000019.1 GCA_003557965.1 Bacteroidales bacterium
ATTATAATTAAATACATCTCCTTCTGACAGGCTAAAATCATACAATAACACTACATTATCATACAAATCAGTATAGTACACCTTTTTGGAAACCGTATCTTCAAAAAGATAACCCAATTCCCCTGCATACTGACTGTGCCATTCTTTTTTTATAATAAACCTTGTAGTATCTGTTTCACACCTATCAAGATAATGGGGATAAGTTTCTCCCCACCATATCCATTCCTCAAAAATATTCCAAACCTTATAAGTGTCCAATAGTCGCACATACTCCTGCCCATGCAGGTAAGCATTGCCTGCCAGTAAAAAGAATAGCATAATGATTGCTTTCATACCAAATAGCTTAAGTGGTGCTTTCATGGGCAGTGGGTTTTGAGGGTCTGAAGGATTTCTCTGCAATATACAAAAAAACATCATTTGCAGGTATTATATATACATCTTTCATATTTGACTATTTGCCTTGGACTTTTGAAGCTCTTCCATTTTCAGTGAGATGCGTTTGATGTCCATTCCTTCTTGAGGCATGTAGCCTTTTCCGAGTAAAACTTTCTCAAGTTATTTTATGAATGATTAAAATGTTTATAGTTAACAAATGTAAGCCCTTAAATAATTAGCTTCTGCCTGGAAAGTCTACCTGTCTATTTTTTCCCTGGTTAAATCTCTTTATTAGGCCAGAACTTGAAAAAAATTAGACAATTTTCCCCATCAAATCTTTCCCTTCACCACGCCAATTAAGTCTTCCAGCCGATTCTCCCGTGTGAGTGTCTCCACCGCTTCAAATTCATTCAATCTCTCCTGCAGCTCCTTGTTGTAATGAGCCAAAAACCGATAGTTACTTTCAAGGAAAGCATTTCTGTGATGAATTAATTTGGTTTGCTCCATATATAGATGCGCCAACTTCATCGCATCCAAAACTTCATCGTAGAATTTGAGCACATCGGCTGAGTGCCCGTTGTTTCTATAATTCGTGAGCACGGAGTTAAGTTCAGCAATCTTTTCCAATAATACGTTGGGAGCCCTCTCGTAGAAAGCACCCGGCGGTTTTCTGTTTTTCATAATTAGAAGGGTTTTTTGGTTAAACATAGCGTCATTCCTGCCATAGCAGCGTACACAGGTTGTCCTATAAGTGCTTTAATTTCATCCACAAACCTCGCTTCATCGCTATTCCGATCAGAAAGATGCGTGAGGATGATATTTTGTAAACCGGACAGATCCTGAGCCATCAATACGGCCTTTGTGGTCTCCAACTCCACATGTGAAGTAAGCAGCCGATCTCTTTTTGATGGATGCTCCAAACCTTTAAGGATGTTATCTTCCAGGATGTCATCGGTATAATTGGCTTCGATGATGATGTGGTTTAGGTCAGGGAATCGGTATTCACATAAATACGTGTCAATCAGGAACAGAATCCTGCCAGTGGCGAAGTGGTCAATGAGGTAATTGTTGCAAGGAACGTCGTGGTGCACCTCGAAGGGAAAAATCCTGAAACCACCAAGCTTGTAGCCCTTTCCTGGTAATATCGGTTGATACCTGTGGTGCCTGCCTTCAAACACACCACCTGGGGATGGTGTCATGTCAACGCTACTTTAGCCGGCACAAGTCCTGATCGTTTTCCGAAGGTTTTGGATGCCCAGACGGGTGACTACGAACCAAGACAATGCCCGAATCTGTAATCCTTTGCAAGCAAACTAAGACGGCAGAAATTAATTTAGTCAGTATCTGATTTTTTGCCAGGAGTATTTTGTAACCCAGACAATCAGTAACCCAGCAAAAAAAAGCGCTAAACCGGGAAGTGCATTTGTAATAATAATTGTTGTGCCGAACAATTCAGCTTCATAGGCTGTTTCAGTAGTTAATCCCATCAGGATCAAATAAGCCCCATAAACAGCTATTGGCAATCCAATCAATAGCCCTAACCAGGCATAAATATTCTTAGGTTCAATCAAGTCCATCCAGGTTAGTCTATACCTTTTCACCCAGTTAGTGTATACGCCATACACGTAACCAACACCAACCGATCGGATAAAAAACATATCTCCGGGCTTTACATTATAATCCAACAAACTTTTGTCTTCACCATCCACCTTTGGTCTGAGCAACTCTTCTTCCCCCCCATCCTTCCTTGCCAGGTAATGTATTGGGAGGGTGCCGTTTCTATCTCTTCGTTCAATACCTAAAAGAAAACTAATTTTACCAACAATGCTGTTCAGTGGCTCAGTGGGGTCTTCAACTTGTATCAAGTATTCATATCCACGATGACGAACTATTATATCAAGACTTTCATTCATAGCTCAAAAAGTATTGTTTATCTATACATGGTTAAATAATAATCAATGTTTGGCTTGTGTATTGATGATACAAACAATCCTTTAGATGTCATTCAGAAACTGATTCCTACAGTCAAATATAAAAATAGTTCGCTTAAATTACAATGTAGGGTTGAATTACAACAGACCACCCCTCAGTAGATGCTGGCCACAAAGTGCTACTCGTAGTGGCATTTACATTATGCTCTGCATAGATTTTCATTGGAAAACATATAACATAGAATACAGAAGATAAATTTAACAAATTATTTGCATTAGGATTAATTATTTTGGGTTAATGTCGGGAAGCATGTCACATATTTGGTAACGCATGTGGCAAAAAGACCAGTGTCGTGTCAATGCTACTGTGTCGGTTAAGTCGCAGAAATTTTTTCTCAGATCACAAAAAGAAAGTCTGCGCATAGCCTTAGCTACGTAAAGATTTTATTTTGAAGAGATGAGGAA
>PWND01000014.1 GCA_003557965.1 Bacteroidales bacterium
GCTTCCTTCAGATTCCACCTCACGATGGACACCCTTGCCTTTGGCTAATGGTTGGCGACTACAAACCCCCATAGTGGACTTTCACCACCAAGTTATAGGCCATGCACGGCACACTAAAAAAGACATGATTATATTTTGAAATGTAATCATGTTTTTTTATTTGCATAATTACTTTATTTTTGCAACACACTAAACTATTTAGATGTATTAAAAACGATTTTAATAAACATACTATAAGTACTAGGAAAAATGAAAAAATATACATATACAGAAAAGAAAGATACACGTTCAGGTTTTGGTGACGGCTTGCTTGAAGTTGCACAAAAAAATGATGATGTTGTCGGCCTTTGTGCTGATTTAACCGGTTCGTTAAAAATGAATGCATTTCAGAAAGAGTTTCCTGACAGGTTTTTTCAGGTTGGTATTGCTGAAGCAAATATGATGGGAGTTGCAGCAGGATTGGCTATTGGAGGTAAAATCCCCTATGCAGGCACTTTTGCCAATTTTGCAACAGGCAGGGTTTATGATCAAGTCAGGCAATCAATTGCATATTCAGAAAAGAATGTAAAAATAGCCGCATCTCACGCTGGTATTACATTAGGAGAAGACGGAGCAACACATCAAATCCTCGAAGATATAGGATTAATGAAAATGTTGCCCAATATGATGGTTATTGTTCCGTGTGACTATTCGCAGACAAAAGATGCAACAATTGCAGTAGCTGGCCATCATGGGCCCGTATATTTAAGGTTTGGAAGGCCTAAAGTACCGGTTTTTTCACACCAGATGCCTGAATTTGAAATTGGCAAAGCCCAAAAAATTAATGATGGTACAGATGTAAGCATTTTTGCTTGCGGACACCTTGTTTGGAAAGCAATTGAAGCCGGAGAAATATTGAGTGAAAAAGGAATAAATGCCGAAATAATAAATATCCATACAATTAAACCTTTAGACGAAAAAGCAGTCTTACAATCAGTAAATAAAACAAAATGTGTTGTAACAGCTGAAGAACATCAGGTAAACGGAGGTTTGGGTGACTCAATAAGCCAGCTTTTGTGCAGAGAATATCCCGCACCTGTTGAAATGGTTGCCGTTTTTGACCAATTTGGCGAAAGTGGCACCCCTGACCAATTAATGAAAAAATACGGCCTCGACACTACTAACATTGTTGATGCTGCCCTGAAAGCTGTTGCGCGAAAACAGTAAACAAAAATGACACAATACTCTGATGGCGAACTTATTGAGATGTTCCATAATTCGGACAACCCCAATTATGCCTTCAATCTGATTGTGACTAAATACCAAACTAAAATATACTGGCATATCAGAAGACTGGTGTTAGACCACGATGATAGTTCAGATATTGTGCAAGATGTTTTCATTAAAGCATGGCAAGCATTTTCTAACTTCAGAAAAGATTCAACAATTTATACATGGCTATACAGAATAGCTACAAATGAAGCTATCTCTTTTCTGAATAAAAAAAAACGCAAAGCATTGATATCTTTTCATGATATTGAACATGCCCTCTCCGAAAAACTTGAAGCAGATAATTACTTTAAAGGCGATGAAATTCAAAAGAAACTGCAAAAAGCAATTTTGAAATTGCCGCCAAAACAAAGGGCGGTTTTTAATTTAAGATATTTTGATGAAATGAAGTATGAAGATATGGCCAAAATACTTGGAAAGTCTGAAGGTGCATTAAAAGCAAATTATCATCATGCTGCAAAAAAAATTGAAGACTTTTTGAAAGATAGTTAAACTATTATATAAAAAATTAGTCTTATATATGAACCGGTTTTCTAAAATTTATATATTTACATAAATGACAAAGGATAAAAACATAACACCTGACAGCAACAAGGAATTTAATAACAAGTATCCTGAGCTTTCATCAATATCAAAAGAAAATCCTTTTGAGGTACCTGATGGCTTTTTTGAAACCTTACCTCAAAAAATAACTGACAGGGTCCACAATACTGAAAAAGCACCTTTGCTCGCAAAATTGTTTCCCGTTTCGGTTAGAGTTTCGCTTGCAACAATAACCACAATAGCTGTCATTTTTATAGGATTTTTATGGATAAGTAAAATGGATAATGATTATAAGCCATACTACCACAATGATGAGTATATTGAAGACTATTTACTAAGCTATTATGATTATTATCCGGCAGAATTTTACACTATGGTTGCCGAAAGTGATATATCCTTTGAGGATGAAATATTGAGTGATTACCCGGATAATGATGATGAACTTTTTGATTATATTTTAAATAATGCTGAATTTTACATGATGAATCCTGAGGATTTTTTGGATGATATAGAATAAAAAACTACAAACATGAAAAACATAATAAAAATGGCCAAAAGCTTGGCATTTGTTTTACTTTTTATAACAACTTTAACAGTGAACCTGTTTTCGCAGCCTGGCCAAGGCAGAAAGATGTCAGAACACAGTGAAAAAATCAATGCCCGCAGAATTGCTTATATAACTACTAAAGTGGGTTTAACACCAAAGGAAGCCCAGGAGTTTTGGCCGGTATATAATGAATTTACTGAAAAAAGACATGAATTAATGCATGAAAAACCTTTCAGGGCAGGCTTATACGATAATATTGATGATAAATCTGAGTCAGAATTAATTAAGTTAGCGGAAAGTGAAATTGTTTTAGCAGAAGAGATGGCAGCTTTAAGAAGAGAGTATCATGAAAGATTCATGGAAATTTTGCCACCCGAAAAAGTAGTATTATTGTACATTGCTGAAAAAGACTTCAACAGAGTTTTATTCAGAGAAATGCGACAACGCGGCCAGCGAGAAGGAAGGCCTCGTAATTAATTAAAAATTGATATCATTAAATCAATTTGCCTCCACTATTGGCTTTCTTTTTACAAAAATTGAAATTATCAGTGAAAAAATAAACGCAAAGAAAGTTGTACTAAAAACTGTTGCTAACGATAACATTATCGGGGTAAGTATAAACTCAATTAATCTCAAATATAAAGCCAATTCACTTGCAGTAGCTGTGGGTTCTCTTTCGAGATAGCTATTTTTCGCTTCAACAAATAGAACATCTAATAATTCAGGTGCAATAAATTTGTAAAAAACAAATGTAAAAACAGCAACAATAAGGCCTGCAAATAAGCCTATCAGCGTACCAAGGCCCAATGAACTTCCATAGGTAATTGCACCACCATTGAACTCATCCCTGAACTTTATAATACCAAATATCAAAACAGCAATAATAACAGGATATGCCAGTAATCCGCTTAATCTGCTGGTTGGATGGCCAAGTAAATAAAAGATCAAGCTTATTAAAATCAGGCCCAAAGCCATAATTATGGCATACTGAAATGCTGGCTTGGATAATCCGGGATTTTGCGTATCATTTGTAGTTTCCATAGCTTTTTTTTACAAATATAGGCGATATAATCAAATATTATTTGAATATTATATAATTTTTGCAATTTTTGCAACTCACTTATTAAAAGGATAATAGGGCAATATTTCATTTACCAGGAGTATAATAGCATATATATTATGGAATTTTCAAAATCATTCTGGTATAATCCATATTTTTTTATAATTTTGCATCCGGGTAAGATTGGTACGACCAGCTCCCGCTTAATTCCCCCAGGATCGGAAGATAGCAAGGGTAGGCGGTCGTAGCGGTGCGATATCAAATCTTACCCTTTTTTTATAAGCAAATATTGCATTCCCTTTTAATAATTTATTTGAGTATTTCTTCTAAATCTAACATAAATAAAAAGAAACCAAAATGAAATTTTTTATTGATACAGCTAACCTTAATGAAATAAAGGAAGCAAATGACCTTGGGATATTAGATGGCGTTACAACAAACCCTTCTTTAATGGCTAAAGAAGGAATAAAAGGCCAGGATAATATTTTAAAGCATTACGTTGATATTTGCAACATTGTAGATGGTGATGTTAGCGCAGAGGTAATTGCAACAGATTATGAAGGTATAGTAAAGGAAGGAGAGGCATTATCTGCATTGCATCCGCAAATTGTTGTAAAAGTACCTATGATAAAGGACGGAATTAAAGCTATAAGGCATTTTTCCGATAACGGCATAAAAACAAATTGTACTTTGGTCTTTTCAGCCGGACAAGCTATTTTAGCTGCAAAAGCCGGTGCAACTTATGTATCTCCGTTTATCGGAAGACTTGATGATGTTTCTACTGATGGTGTTGACTTAATAGCGCAAATAGCTCATATATACAACATATATGATTTTAAAACTGAAGTTCTGGCTGCCAGTATCAGGCATTCTATGCATATAGTAAAGTGTGCTGAAGTGGGTGCAGACGTTGTTACATGCCCGCTAAAACCAATTTTGGGATTGTTGAGTCACCCATTAACTGATATTGGGCTGGAAAAGTTTTTAGCTGACCATAAAAAGGCCTAATTAAATTTTTTACTTATAGAAACGGGTATCAGGTTATCTGATATCTGTTATACTGCCATTTTCAAACCGGCTTGCTAATAAAATTTCAGCAATTTTCGAACCTGCTTGTTCAGGTGATACCAATTGTCCACTTTCTTTAAATTCAATAAATTTATTTCTTAATGGAAATTGCTCATCGCTTGTTGAGCGAATTATTGTCTGCATACCTGTTTCAATAATTCCGGGTGCTAATGACATAATTTTTGCAGGGTATTTTTCTCTCTTTTGCTCAAGCGCTACAACCTTTGTTAGCATATCCAGCCCTGCTTTGCCTGTACAGTAACTACTCCATCCAAAATATGGCGACTGTGCAGCCCCGGATGATATATTCATTATTCTTTTATCACATTTAATATTTTTTGTTGACTTAATAAACTCATTTATCAACAACATTGGAGCTGTCAAATTAATATTAATATGTGCCTGTATTTTTTCCGGTTCACAATCTTCAATCGGGCCAATAGGCTGAATTATGCCGGCATTGTTTACCAAGATAAGTTTGCCTGAAAAAGAATTATCAATAAGCTGCATTATCTTCTTAAACAATTCACCAATATCATAAGTATATGCTAAATCAAACAAAATAAAATCAAGCTTTGCTCCCTGCGTTTGCGCTTGTTTTTTCAAATCATCGTTTTCTGTGCGCGATATTCCAATTATGTGGTTATTCTCATGAATTAATGCATGAGCAAGGCCTTCGCCCAAGCCTTTACTTATTCCTGTGATAATTATAATATTTTGTTCTTTCATGTATTTATTGATTATTTGATTTTAATCAGTTAAAGCTTCAATAGATTTTATAGCGCCTGAGTTATCATAAAACCTGATACGAAAATTTCCTGCAGGCAACTGTCTTACCCTGCCTAACTGTTGTATGTTTTTAATCGTTTCAAAAATTACAGTGTCTCCTTTCTTTATTTTTACAGCTCCCGGTTCAGGAGTTCTGTAAAAAAAGCCTCCATCCACAGCATCGTAAGGATTATGGAGTTTTTGAGGGATAGCCCTTGGTTCTATGCTTATATATACAGAATCAATACCTTTATATATGCTATCGTTATAACTTATTATCCCATCATTTTCAGAAAATAAAAATAGCAGCTCACTGCCAGCTAAATTTGCTGAAGGAACATAATTATAATTGTACCTGATAATACTCTCGGAACTTAACCCGGTAAAAAGAGCTAAATAATTTTGCTCCAACCTACTCATACCTTCATACATATATTCTATTGACTCTTTCGAGTATGGTATTTCAGAAAAACCTGTTATTAATGCAAGCTTCTTGTCTCTTAAGTTTAATATATAATCAGCTACTTCACTTGCCCTGGTTTCTGATGACTTAAGTTTCATTCTACTAATAAGCCTGCTGCGCTGAACAGTAATTGTATCAAGTTCAACAAATTCGTATATTGTATCAACCCTTTCCTTTAATCCTGATTCTAAAAAATAATAAAAGCTTTCTTGTTGCCCGAAATAGCCCAGCGCTCTTCTGTACTCTTCCTTTTCTTTTTTATCCCATGCTTTGTCGCCTAATGAATTTACACTTTTTAAAAAACCTTTTTCCGAGTATTCTAAATATAGCTTTTCAGGTAATTTTTCTTTATCATATACAATAAAATACTGCTTGTCATAATCGGGTTCTGCATAGGATTCCACGCTTACTTTAGCTATATAATATTTAGTATAGGGAATTTTTCCTGCATTTTCTATACTTAAATACTCTTTCGCATAATCTGCAAAAGGGCCGGGAGTAAACTCTTTTTTTACAACAGTAACATCTATATTTAATGCTGTTTGAGGCAAAATATAGAAAAACCCTTGATTTTTAGAAGGTGAAGTAATTTCATCAACCGGAATAACAGTAATGTAATGTTGATTATTGCAGGCATTAGCTAACAAAAAGAGAGTTGACAATAACAATAATTTAATTGATTTCATCTGTTTTTATTTTGTTTTTATATGTCAGGTGGAACGCACATGCTATTATCATTATCTTGTGTGATAAAAACTATTGCATGTTCGCTTCATATAATTTTATAATGATTGTTTCTGATTAATAATGATGTCAAAATTAGTAATTTGTTTATAAACTACATTTAGAAAGGTATAATTCTTTTATGCTAAAAGCATTTGATAGCTTAATGAAGATAAAAAAACCTTGCATTAGAGTAAGGCTAAATTCTATAGACTTTCCAAAATTTAATGAAAATCCTTATATGAAATATATGCAATTATATTTATATGTAAATATAATTAATATACGTTAATTGATATAGTATCACTAGGTTGGGGTGCGGTATTTTTATATAAAAACACAACAGAGACATTATAATTTCCGGGCTCACTGGCTAAGAATATAGCCTCATATTTGCTTTCAGTTTCATCACCCGGCCTGGGATAAATCAATTCCGCATCTTCAGAGTTAGGATGCAAATACCACGAAACATCAAATGGTTCAACTTCATCAGTAACAACAGCCCTCATATATAATGTGTCATTAACCCCAATTTCATTTCTGTCAATTTCAATATATCCTTCAATATGGTACCTGCTGCACGAGCCGGCATATAGAAACAAGGAAATGAATACTAACAATAATTTAATCTTTAGTTTTTTCATTTTTCTAATTTTTAGTAATGATAATAAAGTAATTGTATTCTGTAATAATATTTTCAAAGAAATTACATTTTAAAAGTACTAATAATTTTTTATTTAACGCAAACACATAAAGTGCTGACTATCTGGTGTATGTAAAATTATCAGAGATTATTTCACAAAATTACATCAAAAATTTAATGGTATTTTATTTTTTGCATTGTTTATTATGTCAGGTTATTCTATCTTTGCACCCTTAAAAATTATAAAAATATTAGCAATATGCAAAATAAAGGACTAGTAAGATTTTTTGCTCTGGCACTAATATTAGTATGTTTATACCAGCTATCATTTACATACTTTGCCAGAAAAGTTGAGCGAGATGCTAAGCAGTATGCTTATAGTGAAACTTTCAGGCTTCAGGCTGAAGAACTTGCAAAAACTCAACTTAGGAAAGAACATGAACAAATTGATGATGAAATTCTGGCTTTACGCTCTTCACTTTTATTTGATTCAATAGCCAGTTTTCAGGAAAATTTTTACCTGGACTCGATGATGAGTCAGCCGGTTTACAACTTCTTTGGTTTAACACAATATACATTTCGTGAGTGTAAGGAAAGAGAGTTAAACTTAGGGTTGGACTTGCGCGGTGGAATGAATGTAACTTTAGAAATCTCAGTAGAAGACATAATTAAGGAATTAGCAAATCACAGCAGTGACCCAACTTTTGTTGAGGCGATGGAGAGAGCTAAAATAGAGCGACGTACAAGCACTGATGATTTTTCAGTTTTATTTGTGAATGCTTTTGAGGAAATTGACCCTTATGCAAGTTTAGCTGCAATATTTAGAGATGCTGAAAGAATTCCTTTTACAGCTACAAATGAAGAGGTAAAAAGCATATTAGACAGGGAGATCAATGATGCTGTTGACCGCTCATTTCAAATATTGCGTACAAGGATAGACCGTTTTGGTGTTGCACAGCCAAATATTCAAAAGCTTGCTGCTTCCGGAAGAATTTTAGTTGAGCTGCCTGGTATAAAAGAGCCCGACAGGGTTAGAAGATTGTTACAAGGTACTGCAAGGCTTGAATTTTGGGAAACTTATGACTTTGTGGAAGTGCATGAGTATTTTATTGAAGCAAATGAACGGCTTAGAGAAGTCAGAATTGATGAAACCGTTGACAGGGATGTTGATTTATTAACTTTTGATGAGATTCCCGAAGAAGATGAAAAAGATTTAGCTGAAGAAGCTGATGAAGTAGTCAATAATGATGAAGAAATTGCTGATGTTGAACTTGATGATATTGAGGATGCTTTAGCATTAGACTTAGAAGATATTGAGGAAGAAGAAAAAGATGAATATTTAAGACATGTTGAAGAAAACCCCTTATTTGCCTTTTTAGAGCCATCTTATGAAATTGACGAGGCTACCGGTAGCCCCAGCCCTTCAAGAGGCCCTGTAGTTGGTATAGCAAGTAGCCAAAATGTGGCACGAGTTAATGCATTATTAGCACAACCCCAGGTTAGCAATCTGTTTCCACATAATTTAAGGCTGCATTGGACAGCCCAGCCTGTGCAAATAAGAGGACAGGAGTTTTATCAATTAATTGCTATAAAAGTAGTTGATCGCGATGGGCAGCCTGCATTAACCGGTGATGTTGTTGTGGACGCCCGCCAGGATTTTGATCCACGTACAGGAGCTCCTGAAATTACTATGAACAAAAGCAGCGAAGGAGCACGTGACTGGAGGCGTTTAACTGCGGACAATATTGGAAAATCTATTGCTATAGTACTTGATGACCTGGTATATTCTTTCCCCACAGTACAATCAGAAATTGCCGGAGGACGATCTCAAATATCAGGTAACTTCACTATTCAGGAAGCACAAGACCTTGCAAATATATTAAGGGCAGGTTCACTGCCTGCACCTGCAAGAATTGTAGAAGAGGTTATTATTGGGCCATCACTTGGTAGAGAAGCTATCAGCAGTGGACTAACTTCATTCTTAATAGCCTTTGTACTGGTTCTTATATATATGGCATTTTATTATGCGAGAGCAGGCTTGGTTGCTGACTTTGCTTTGATGCTAAATATTTTCTTCATATTCGGAGTTCTTGCCTCACTTGGCGCAGTACTCACATTACCTGGTATTGCCGGTATTGTTTTAACCCTGGGTATGGCCGTTGATGCTAATGTAATTATTTACGAAAGAATACTTGAAGAAATTAGAGCCGGAAAAGGGCAAAAGCTTGCGGTTTCTGATGGATATAAAAGTGCATACTCTGCAATTATTGACGGTAACGTTACTACACTACTTACCGGGGTTGTTCTTTATATCTTTGGCTCAGGCCCGGTACAAGGGTTTGCCACCACGCTGATTATTGGTATTATTTGTTCTCTGTTCACAGCTATACTTCTTTCAAGATATATTTTCTCATATTGGCTGGACAGAAACATCAAAGTAAAATTCGACAACAAAATCTCCAGGGGATTTTTATCAAAAGTAAACTTTGATTTTATTAGCGTAAGGAAGAGGTTTTATACTATTTCTGCAATAGTTATCCTTATAGGTATTACCTCCTTGTTTTTAAGAGGCTTGAATTACGGTATTGATTTTGCAGGAGGCAGGTCTTATGTTGTAAGATTTGACCATGACGAAATAAACACTCAAGATATAAGGTCATCCTTAACAAGTATATTTGAAGAAAAGGCTGAAGAACTTCAGCAGGAAGGGCTTGACCTTGAATTTACACCCGGAGCTCCGGAAGTTGTAACATTTGGCCCTAGCCGTCAGGTTAGAATAACTACATCATTCCTCATTAACGAAGATGGTGCACTTGCTGACTCTATAGCTGAAAGGACAGTATATGAAGGAATTATTGATTACTTTGAAAATCCAATTAGCTATGAAGAATATATTGGTGACGATGATGCCAAAGAAATTGGGCGGTTAAGCTCACAAAAAGTTGGGCCAACGGTAGCACGAGATATTAAAGTTGGTGCAGTAATTAGTGTTTCTATAGCTTTAATAATTATTTTCTCATATATTGCCATGAGATTTAAGCGTTGGCAATTTGGTGTGGGCGGCCTTATTACAATTGCTCACGACTCCATTATCGTTGTTTCATTGTTTTCATTGTTCCATCACATTGTACCGTGGACAATGGATATTGACCAAATAATTATAGCTGCCATATTAACAATTATAGGTTATTCTATTAATGACTCTGTTGTTATTTTTGACCGGATTAGAGAAAACATGAAGCTATTCCCAAAACGTGAACTAAAAGTTAACGTTAACAATGCCCTTAATGCAACACTTTCCCGTACTTTTAATACATCGGGTACAACAAGTATTGTGTTGTTAACAATATTCATTTTTGGTGGTGAAGTAATTCGTGGATTCTCTTTTGCACTGTTAGTTGGTATATTAGTAGGTACATATTCTTCTCTCTTTAACTCTGCTTCTGTAGCGTACGATCTTATTACCATAAGAGATAAAAAGAAAGAGTTGAAAAAGAAGGCAAAAAAGAAAAAGTAAAAAACCAATAAATTAATATACATAAAAAGCCGTCATCAATAATATTGAGGCGGCTTTTTAATTTGCTTACATATTAATTGAATTTAAGTTAAATTTGCAGTAGAATATGGAAGCAGTTTTTTTTAAAATACTACTCTTTGGAATAAGTGGTGGAGAAATAATTCTCATACTTTTTTTTATTCTTATTTTTTTTGGGCCAAAAAAAATCCCTGAAATTGCACGCTTTATTGGGAAAGGCGTGGGAGAAATTAAAAAAGTACAAAAAGAAATTAGCAGAGAGGTTAATAAATATTCAGGAGATGATATTTCTAAAGAAATTCAAAGTGATATTGATGATTATAAGAATAAAGAAAATGTAGTTGAAAAAGGTAATAATAAGGAAACTGAGAATAAGAATAAGAATAAGAATAAAAATAAGAATGAAAGTGATAGTGAAAA